>JAYGCB010000104.1:0-3733 GCA_046583565.1 Candidatus Nitrosopelagicus sp.
CTTGTATCACCAGGAGAGCTATACATTGGTGGCGATTCTCATACAAACACGACTGGTGCTTTGGGAGCCTTTGCTTGTGGGCTAGGTCATACGGATGTGGCTTATGTGTTATTATATGGCAATCTTTGGTTCAAAGTTCCAAAAACTTTGTATTTCAAAATTAGTGGTAAACTTCCAGACCATGTTATGGCAAAGGATTTGATCTTGAAGATTATTGGTGATATTACCACTGATGGTGGAGCTGGATGTGCTATGCAGTTTGGAGGAAGTGGGATTTCTGAGATGTCTGTAGAATCACGTTTAACGTTAACAAATATGACTACCGAAGCTGGTGCAAAAAATGGAATAATTGAACCAGACCAGAAAGTTTTCGACTATTTAGCAGAACGAGGCGTGACCGAGTATAATGCAGTGTATGATGATGATGGTACTCAATATGAAAAAACATTCGAATATGATGTGTCAGAACTTGAACCACTAGTTGCGAAGCCGTTTTCTCCGCAAAATGTTTCAGTTGTTCAGGAAACAACTGGTATTGAAATTGACAAATCCTATATCGGCTCGTGCACTGGCGCAAAATATGAAGATTTAGTGGCTGTAGCAAAAATTCTCAAAGGAAGAAAAGTTAAAGTCAGAACAGAAGTTGTTCCAGCGGCAATATCTATTTACAAAAAGGCTGCTGAAAATGGACTGGATAAAATTTTCTTGGACGCTGGAGCAGTAATAGGTGCTCCAACTTGTGGTGCATGCTGTGGCGCACATATGGGTGTTTTAGCTAAGGATGAGGTATGCGTTAGTACTACTAATCGTAATTTTCCTGGAAGAATGGGACATATTGACTCTAAGACATATCTTACATCACCATTAGTTGCAGCTGCATCAGCTGTTACAGGCAAATTGACTGATCCAAGGGATTTGTAATGAAAGGGCGGGTCATTAAATACGAGCAGGATAGTATAGACACGGATGTAATTCTACCTGGACCATATCTCAAATTACATGATCATGACGAGCTTGGAGAGCATGCAATGGAGGGATTGGATCCAAATTTTCATTCCAAGGCGAAGGAAGCCAGCATAATTGTAACTGGAAAAAACTTTGGTTGTGGCTCTTCACGTGAACATGCGCCAATTGCAATTAGTGCTTGTGGGATAAAGGCAGTTTTAGCATTGTCATTTGCAAGAATTTTTTATAGAAATTCAGTTGACGGCGCTTATTTGCTTCCAATTGAAATTGATGAAAAGACGTATGCTAGCATTTCAGAAAAAGACGAGCTTGAAATTGACACAAGTAAAAACGAGATAAAAAATCTCACAAAGAATCAAACGTATGCCATGAAACCGTTTCCGGATCTTATTGGTAAAATAATCGAAGCTGGCGGTCTTTTCAAGTACAAGCCGTAACCTAAGTTTGTGAAAAGGAAGAAATTGGCAGATTCGAGTCAGCACTTTGTAACTGAATAAATTCTATTCTCAAAATTGGCAGTCTTAAAGTTCAATTTATTTTCTGGATCTTTTTGTCCTTCCTTACTTATTTTTTCCAATTCGACTATTGCTTCGCCCTTGAAACCAACCGAAGAGCCAAAGATTGCGTCAACTAACTGCGTTCCATGCTCGCCATTTTTAACATCAATTGCAATCAAGTAGTATTTGTTAACATCTTTTTTTGTAACAGAGCCGCCTCTTGCTTTATTATAACCAATTGCTATATACATTCCATTCATTTTAACAGCAATTGGAATTTTATGATTTTTACCAGATTTTCCTGGTATGGTATCGTTAATCAGAATTTCACATTTATGATACATGCTGGACACATAAGAATAGAATCTAAACTGTCCATACATGCCAGCCTCATCTTCATCGCAATCAACGAAGACACGATGTAAAAGTTCAAGCGATGCGTCATTCATACTAGTTAACCTATCATCAATTCTTCCACGCTCAAGCAAGGTTGAATCACATTCCTTAGCAACTAGTGTTAATATGAAATCAGGCAGATTGTAATTTTTTAAATCAGCAATGAAAGCACCAGATTGTGATATTCCAAAATGTGGAAAGCCTTTCTTTATTATAACCAATTTGAAACCTCAATTAAAAAATTATATGAAAACACTTCTCGAAACAACAACAGAAAATAGTGTTTTTCGCTTATAATTGTATGTAAAAAATCCATAAGTAACTGTGTCGGTTTATAAATAAAAAATAACATCATTAATTATTGGAAAAGATAAAAATCGCAACAACGCCTGAAATGACGGAAAAAGTTTATTCAAAATTAGAAAAAAATATTTCAACATATAGAAAAACAGTAAACCGTTCACTAACTTTAGCGGAAAAAATCCTTGCAGGCCACCTGGAGGAAGGCTTTCTTGCAAGAAAGCTGGATGATAAAACAAATTATGTGTTTTTACGCCCAGACAGGGTTGCGCTTCAAGATGTTACTGGCCAGACGGTAATGCTTCAATTTATGCAAGCAGGACTAAAATCTGTCGCATTGCCTACAACAGTTCACTGTGACCATCTGATTCAAGCCAGAACTGAAGGAAAGTCAGATACAAAGCTAGCCATATATGAAAACAATGAAGTTTACAAATTTTTAGAATCTGCGGCAAGTAAATATGGTGCTGGTTTTTGGAAACCAGGTGCAGGAATTATTCACCAAGTGATTTTAGAAAATTATGCGTTTCCAGGCGGTTTGATGATTGGGACAGATTCTCACACGCCAAACGCCGGCGGTCTCGGCATGTTAGCAATAGGTGTTGGCGGCATAGATGCAGCTGAAACAATGGCCGGAATACCATGGGAGTTGTTATATCCAAAAAGAATAGGCATACATCTAAAAGGTGAGTTAAGTGGCTGGACTTCACCAAAAGATGTTATACTGTATGTAGCTGGAAAGCTCACAGTCTCTGGCGGCACAAATTCAATAATTGAATATTTTGGTCCAGGTACAAAATCTATCAGCTGTACAGGCAAGGCTACAATAACTAACATGGGTGCAGAAATTGGTGCCACCTGCTCAATTTTCCCATATGATGAAAGGATGGAACTTTATCTGAAATCAACTGGCAGGGAAAAAATTGCAGAGCTTGCGAACAAGTACAGAGAATATCTAATAGCGGATCCTGAAATTGAACAAAGTCCTGAGAAGTATTTTGATAAAGTTATAGAAATCAACCTTTCAAAACTTGAACCACATGTTGTTGGTCCACATACCCCAGATCTTGCAAGACCAATCTCAAAATTAGCAGCTGATGTAAAAAATAACAATTATCTTGATAAGATTTCTGTCGCACTGATTGGAAGTTGTACAAACTCTTCGTATGAAGACATGTCAAGAGCTGCAAGCTTGGCAAAACAAGCACAATCAAAGGGAACCAAGGCAAAGATCCCACTGCTTGTAACTCCAGGCTCGGAACAAATTAGGGCTACCATAGAAAGAGACGGTCAGATTGACTCGCTAAAATTAATCGGCGCAACGGTTCTTGCAAATGCCTGCGGTCCCTGCATTGGTCAGTGGCATAGGCCAGAAATCAAACGTGGGCAGCAAAACACTATAGTTACATCGTATAACCGTAATTTCCCTGGTCGAAACGATGGAAAGCAAGAAACAATGAATTTCATCGCTAGCCCAGAATTGGTGATTGCCTTAGCGTTAGACGGAAGCCTTTCGTTTAATCCATTATATGATTCCCTTACGGCTGCAAATGGAACAAAGTTTAAGCTGGAAC
>JAYGCB010000016.1:0-6480 GCA_046583565.1 Candidatus Nitrosopelagicus sp.
CATGCGGAAGATTATGTTGAGTGTGCATGCGGAATAAAAAAAGCTAAGGAGAAAAACCTAGATGGACTTCCTGCGTGGTCTAAAAGCCGACCTACCGAGTCAGAATCAAAGTCGATCAAAACAATTTCAAAATTTGCTAGATATTCTAACTGTGTTTTGTATTTTGCTCATATTGGTTCTCGGCGTGCATTGGAACAAATCAATGAAGAGAAAAAAAATGGAACAAAAATCCTTACTGAGACATGCCCTCATTATTTGACGCTATCCCATGAAAAGCAAGAGGGGTATCTTGCTAAAGTAATGCCACCTGTAAGAAGTAAAGAGGATGTTTCATTTGTATGGAATACAATTAACCAAAACCAAATCGATACAATTGCGACAGATCACGTAGCAAATCAATTAAAGCTTAAGCTAGGCGGAAATACTGTTTGGGATGCACTCGCGGGATTTCCTAGCATTGGAGTATCTTTATCATTGTTACTTAGTGAGGGTGTCAACAAAAACAGGATAACAATTTCTCAATTAACAAATCTCACTAGTCTAAACGCTGCTAAAATATTTGGGATGTATCCTGCAAAAGGCTCACTTGAGCCTAATTCAGATGCAGATGTTACTTTAGTTGATCTAAAGAAAGAACATAAAGCAACAAGCGAATTATTTGGCGGTTTTTCTGATTATACTGTTTACCAAGATTGGAAATTGAAGGGTTGGCCAGTTAAAACCATTGTTCGTGGCGAAATAGTGTCGGAAGATTTTCAAGTTGTAGGAAAACAGGGTTACGGCAAATTGGTACCTAGAAAAACAATGTCTACTTGATTACATCAAATTTTCCATTTGATTTAGCCTTGTAAATGATGTCTGGTTTTCTGGTAAAAATACCCACCTCTAAAACTCCAGAAATTTTCTTAACACTTTCCTGTAATAATTTTGGTTTTTTTATTATACCAAAATTACAATCAAGAATAATGTTTCCATTTTCTGTAACAAATGGGTATCCTCTATCAAATGTTCTAATGCTTGGCTTACCACCGATTTTTGAAATAGCTTTGGTAACCGTATTTCTAGCTAAAGGATGAACTTCAACCGGAACATCTCTTTTGAAATTTGTAACAAATTTTGAAGCATCTGCCATTATGACAACTTTTTTTGCAGTACTAATGAGAATATTTTCTCTTAATAATGCACCACCGCCACCCTTTATCAAATTTTTTGCCTTGTCAATCTGATCAGCTCCATCAAAGACAATATCAATTTTATCTAGAATAGTATCCATAAGATGTAATTTTCCTTTTTCCGCTTCTAATTTTATTTGCAAAGAAGTTGGGATGCATCTTATATTGAGTTTCTTTTTTTTCACAAACAATGATAGAGATTTTACAAACGCAGTTGCAGCTCTCCCACTACCTAATCCTATTATCTGATGATTTTTTACAAGTTTTATTGCATCTTCAGATAATGCCTTAATGGCATCATCATATGTCAATTATTCTACCTCTGCCTGACTTAGATTAGATAGTGCTTTTTCTATATCACCGACAACCTTTGACATATCATCATCATTTTCCACATTATTATTATCTAATATTACATCGTCTGTATTAGTTTCCTGTTCCAATTTTTTTTCTTCAAAACCTGAAACAGATGTATCTTTTTCTTCATCACTAGGTTTTTTTACATATGAATCAGTATGCACTGAGCAGTGCTTATTCGAAAACTTTGGATTTTCACAATTAGGATGTTCACAAATGTTTGGCTGGGCAACTTTTACCTCATCAGCATTATCTAGCGTTTTAACTATTTTTTGGTTAGTTACAGGTTCTATCTCTTCTATTTTTGTTTCTGTGTGGTTTAGTTTACGTCTGAAAAATTCTGGAATTTTACTTGGTATCTGAGTTAGAGTAATAATCTCAAGAGTGTTGGATTTGCTTTGAAGGATAGAATTTTGTGGGTGTGTAGATTTTGTTCTGCTTTTTTTAGATAACATCTTGGCTAATTTTTGCCTTGGTTTTTCTGTCTCTTTATTAGATGGGTTGATTTGTGATGATATTTCTTGTAACTTTTCATCCATCCTAGATAGTTTTTGGTCCATAGCTGCAAATGTTCCTTCATCTAAAGGATTCATGTCTGTATGTTTCATGGAATTGCCTAATTTTTCTATCTGCGCAATAACTACACCAAGCTGGTGCTGATATCTTATTAGCAGTTTATCACGTTGGATTTTAGTTAGCTGAGAATCCTGTTGATATACCCTGAAAATTGTTTTTGTGAGTATATCTCGTTCCATAATTAACGAGTTTATCTCGGTTTTCGTCCCATAATCAATTTCTTGCATTTATGTATACCATTTGATCCAAGAATATTTTCTGATTTTGGAGTCTGGAAACCCACAACTAGCACAGGTATGGTGCCGTTTATGAAACGAGTTTTTACCACACCGTCTACATCTGATGTGTACTTTCTTTCTAGTAAAGCCACCCATCGATGTTGTGCCTTTTACCATGGTATTGTCACCTATGTTGGAGGTGGAGATATCATGACTACGTTATCTCCTCTCACCACAATGGATCCAAGACTCTTAGCATCGCCCTCAGAAGGGATCTCTTCTGATTGGTCGAGTAGCAGGTTCATGTGCTGGTCAAATCCCAAGAGGTTACCCCTAATGGTTTTGTTTCCTTTGAGCTTGATCAGTACTATTTTGTTAATACTTTCATCCAGTACTTTTACTGCCATATCAACGGACATTTTTTACACTTATTGTGACTGACTACGAAGCCGTATATTAAACATTCACTGGTAAAATTTTCAACTATACTAAGTAAGTCAAGATTGACACTCTTTTGCTAGATTCTTTACAATTTCAGCAAGAAACTTCTCTCCGTCCTTCTTTGTAGCACCAGTTGGGTCACCCCACACTCCGTTCTTTGCAACCTTAGGAAATCCGCCTTGTTCTGTAGAAAGTTTGTTAATTCGTTGTATTTCATTCTCGCTCAAGCCCTTTGTTGTAAAGCCCTTTTTCGCCTTTTTCATCTTGACCTTGTCTGAAATAGCCAGCATTAGTGATGTTTCCACAAAGCCTGCATGGTCAAATTCGTGTTTCATAAAATGCCAGTATGAGTAACATTTTGGCTTGGTGGTTATGTTAAAGGTTACGTCAATCTGTGCCACCAATTCATTCAAGGCTTCCACGTTTCCATGATGACCGTTTAAAATTATAATAGATCCGAGGCTGCCCATACTGTAATCTAGTGACCGAATAATCCCAAACAGGAAGTCTCTATAACTTTTATCTCGAATACTTATGTTGAAAAAAGGGTCATGTTCCTCTGAAATTCCATAGTTAACGGTTGGAAAAACTATGAAGCCACATTTTTTTGCCAAACGTGAAGCAATCTCTGTAACAATGTCAGAGTCAGTTGTTATTGGTAGATGAGCACCATGTTGTTCAATAGAGCCAACAGGAATTATGACTGTAGGTTTTTTTTCCTTGATTAATTTTCTAAATTCAGGATCATACAGCTCGTTAGCGTCCATTACTTTCACTTTGACTTGGTGTGAACTTTTCTCCAGCGGACTTCTAACTTGTTATCCAGATGCATCTTTACAGCCTTCAAAAGGGTAGTTGCTTCCAATTTCTGGCCTCTCTTTTTTATTGATTCGAGGGTATCCTCTGGGGTTACTTTGAAGGAATCCTGGAAGATTATTGGTCCCTGATCAAGGTTTTCAGTAACATAGTGTGATGTGACACCGACAATTTTTGTTCCACGCTCAAATGCCTGTGCATAAGCCAGCGAACCAGGAAATGCTGGAAGCAATGATGGATGTATGTTTATTATCCTATTTGGATATCGCCAGACAAAGTTTGGCGTCAAAATTCTCATATATCTTGCCAGAACAATCAGATCCACTTCAAACTTTTTACAGATTTTAAGCAATTTCTCTTCAGCCTTCTCTTGGCTTCTTTCCTCAACAACAACAAATGGTATTTTTGCCTTTTTTGCAAGTGTCGCAAGCGCTCTTTCCGTGCCAACAACAACGGAAATCTTACCCCTAATAGCACCTCTGGCTGATAAGATTTCTTTGAGGCAATATTCCTCTTTGGTAACAAATACGGCAATACTTTTTTCCGTATTAGTTTCAGAGTGAGTGCTTACCTCCATCCTTAGTTTTTTACCTAATTTTTTAAGTCCGGAATCAAGTTGCTTAAAATTAATCTTAGAAGTAAAAGAAACTTCTAGATACATTCCAAATAAACCCTTGATTACATTCTGATTAACTTTCTCAACGTTACCTTTTTTTTGAAATACAAAGTTTGTAAACTGTGCTACAATACCTTCCCTATCTTTTCCAACAACAGTGATGCCAACTATAGTTTTCTTCATTGGCGTCGTTGGTAATTAATTCCATATAATGCTTGGTACACTGTAAATTCTCTATAATATGAAATGGTGCGGGAGGTGGGATTCGAACCCACGAACTCCTAAGAGACAGGGTCCTAAGCCCTGCGCCTTTGACCAGGCTGGGCGACTCCCGCGAGATTTGTGTAGCAATAGACAAATTTATCGGTATTGAATCAAGTTGACATGGGCAAACTATTTGGAACAAACGGTGTTAGGGGTATATTTTCTGAAGATTTCAATTTAGAATTTATTCACGATCTTGTATTATCAATTTCAGCCTATTTTGAACATGGAACTATACTTGTTGGGTACGATGGAAGACATTCAAGCCCGGTAATTTCAAAAATAGTTTGTTCCACATTAAACGCTGCAGGACTTGACTGTAATCTTGCGGGACTTGTCCCTACTCCTTGTTTGGAATTTGCAACTAAAAATTTGGGATATGATGGTGGTATTATGATTACTGCCTCACATAATCCACCAGAGTATAATGGAATTAAGCCGGTTGCTAGTGATGGTGTAGAGATTTCACGTGACGATGAGAAAAAAATTGAGGAGATTTTTTTTCAAAAAACATGGAAACATCATTATTCCAAATTAGGTTCCACAAAAAGTGATTCTAGCATAATTCAAAAATACATAGATGGAATAAAATCCCAGGTAGATGTTTCTAACATTAAATCTAGAAAATTCAAGGTTGTTTTGGACCTTGGAAATGGAGCACAGTCGGTTACCGCAATAAAACTATGTGAACAGTTAGGCTGTGAAACTATAACGGTTAACGAGAGAATTGATGGAAACTTTCCAGGTAGAGGCTCTGAACCCACACCAAATAATCTTCAAGAGTTATCAGAAGCTGTTAAAAAAAACAAGGCTGATTTAGGCATCGCATTTGATGGTGACGGTGATCGAAGTATATTTTGTGATAATGATGGTAAAATATTATCCGGCGATAAGTCGGCATTGCTATTAGCAAATTATCTGCTAAACAAAAATCCAAATTCAAAAGTAGTTACATGTATCAACTCTAGTAATTTGATTGATGAAATTGTTTCACAAACTAATTCCACGCTAATTAGAACTAAGGTTGGAAGTGTAGAGGTTTCAAGGAAGATGCTTGTTGAAAATGCGCTTTTAGGGTTTGAGGAAAATGGGGGATTTATGTATGGAAAACATAATCATGTTAGAGACGGTGGAATGGCATTAGCCTTAGCACTTGAACTTCTGTCTCATTCTAATAACACCTTATCTGAGGAACTTGGACTTCTTCCACCATCATTTACTACCAAAGAAAAAATTTCATGTTCAAAAGAGGATGCTGATAGAATAATTTCCAAACTTTTGGATGAATTTCCAGATTCTGACATCACAGATGGTATAAAAATTGTTTTTGATAGGAAAAATTGGATAATGATTAGACCTAGTGGTACTGAACCAATAATCAGAATCTATGGTGAGTCTGATTCACAAAAAAATCTTGAAACTCTAATGAAAAAATATACGCAGAAAATACAAACAGTTCTTGTCAGATAACACTTTTATGACCAATTGAGATGATGATTGGAATGGAGATGAACCCTTTGGGTGATGCATATGGCAAAATCATATTATGTTAAATTTGTAGTACCAGAAAATCTGGTAAGTCCTATTTATGAGTCTCTTAGAGTTGCTTCTCAGACTGGTAAAGTAAGAAAAGGTACGAACGAAGCTACGAAGGCAATTGAAAGAGGCATAAGTAAACTAATTGTTATCGCAGAAGATGTAGAACCGCCAGAGGTTGTGGCACATCTTCCAATCATATGTGAAGAACGTGGGGCAGCTTATGTATTCGTTCCAAGTAAACAAGATTTAGGTAAAGCATTGGGTATTGAAGTTACATCAGCCGCCGCTGCAATTTTAGATTCTGGTGATGCTCAGCATATAATTGATGAAGTCATTAGTACAATTCAAAAAATTAAAGATGGAAAATCAGAACCAGAAGCTAAATCAGAACCAGAAGCTAAATCAGAACCAGAAGCTAAATCAGAACCAGAAGCTAAATCAGAACCAGAAGCTAAATCAGAACCAGAAGCTAAATCAGAAC
>JAYGCB010000096.1:0-9074 GCA_046583565.1 Candidatus Nitrosopelagicus sp.
AGAAACCTAAAGATGTTGAAAAATATTTTGAAAACTCAAAATGTAAAATATGTGGTATTGTAGTTCAACCACATTTTCAGGGCAATACTAAACTCCCAAAAGAAGAACATTTGGCTAAAAAGCATCAGGATTTAGAATGAACGCTAATCCAAAAATCGAAGAAGCTTTAGAAATTCTTAGAGACTTAAGGTCTATGATGTACGAATCCAAACTTAGCAATCCTGACTATGTCATACCTTATACTAAGATGTTAAGAAAAGCTGAAAGTCTTTTAGAAAAATGTTAACTCGATTCATTATGGTCAGATTCGTGACCATACGAAAAGTTACCCTAATAATGAAGTCCTACGTTCAGGATAATTTGTAATATGATTGCAATAGCTGAATTACAATTACTTGCTTGTATACCTGTGGCGATAGTTGCTGGTTTTGTTTTTTACTGGATACGCAAGAAAAGACGAGAAAATAAAGTCAAAACCTAGCTGATTTTTGTACTTCCTGACCTTTCTATTTTTTATGTCTGACGAAGATTGGTTTAAGGAATATCAAAAAAATGTAGATTCTAATGCAAAATGGCGTAGCAGAAAAGAGCAAAAGGCACTAAATGACAAATGGGATAAATCAGATATGACACATACTAAGGAATGTACATACAGAAATAATCACGACTTTAGGCATGACAACTGTTTTTGTACATGTCACTCAAAGAATGAAAAGAAAAAAGGTAATCTAAAACCAGAACTGAGAAAAAATATGGAAAAAACCCTACCAAAAGTTATGATGTTATGAACGATAAGGAAAAACTTAAAGAAATTTTACGAATGATTGATGATTTAGAAAGATACGCTGATTCACATAACGTAAGGGTTAACACTTTTTCAACAAAAGAACTCAAAAAATCGCTTCAAAAAATTAGAGACGTGTTAGAATCTTAACTCGATTCTTTCTTAATCGACTTTACAAACTCTTTGATTTACTTGAATGAAACTGCGTTATAGCTCGTATAAACGGGTAAGTTAATTTTATCTATTCTATTCCAACAAGATTAGCAAGTTCCTTTCTGCATGCTGCACCTAATATTTTAGCATCTTGTTCTGGGGAGTCTTTATTTAGAAATATGCCATATCCTCGTTCTAGACCAGACCAAAAATTTATCAGGGGATATACTTCAATGTGCCAGTGAATTTGTTTGCTATTTTTCTTTTCAGGTGACAAATGAAATACTAGATTATATGATATGTTTTTAGTATGTTTTGATAGACCGCCTAGAGTTGACCTTAGAATTAATGATAAATCGTTGATATCTTTTTGAGTTATTTTTGAGAAGCTAGTAGTGTGTTTTTTAGGACAAACCCAAAATTCAAGTTGATGGGTAGGCGCCCAAGGACAAAATGCAATGAATCCTTCAGTTTGTAAGACTTGTCGTATCCCACCGGTTTCAGTATTAACAGCTTGACACATTGGGCACACACCCTTTTCATTTAGGAGCCTGTGGGAAGACTCGGATTCCGCCTCTATTATCGGAGGTATGTTTGAAAAACTTACAATGTTAATATGTGCATGATCTACAGCACTACCAGCTTCTTTACCATGATTAACAAAAATCGAGACATACGAAACTCCTTTTTGTGTATACAACCATCGAAGTCTATCCTGGATTACTACCAAGACATTTGACCATTGTTCAGTATCTATGGTAGATAATGATTCATTGTGTTTGGGTGAAGCTACTACGACATAGTGATATCCATATGCAGGTTCGCTATACAATGGTCTATCACTGTATGAATTTTCAGCAGATGTTGAAACTACTGGGTTTGAACTCTCAAATACACGAACGGACCAATTTCTTACAAAACTATCCTCGTTGTCCTGTAGTCTTTGTAGCATTCCCTCTCTTGCAACAAGAGAAAGTATAGAAGGATTAGTCATAGACTCATTACCGGGGCAGTATGGACATTTTTTATTAGCACGTATTTTTTTCGTTTTTTGAGATACAATTACTGATCGCTCAAGAACATAATCTTTTCTTATCTCCCCCATGGAAATAGTTGTTTTTTCTGAGAGTTAAAATCTTTCCAAAAATGGTTTTTGGAAAATTGTTTATCAGATCGCTTTTTTGTTTACAAACTTTAAAGTGATCTCAATAAGCAATGAAATGGGGCTGGAAAAAATTACTGAAAATTTAGACGTGAAATTGGTTTATGTTCTGTTAGATGGTGTTGGTGACTTGCCACATCCAGACTTGGCAGGAAAAACACCGCTTGAAGCTGCCAATACGCCAAATCTTGATCGATTGGCTGGTAATGGTACAATGGGAGAAGTTATTACGGTAGGAAAGGGAATAGCACCAGAATCAGACATAGCGGTCTTTAACATGCTTGGATACAAATTCAAGCACGATGATTATGTTGGAAGAGGAGTTGTAGAAGCGATAGGTATAGGCATTGACTTCAAGGATGGTGATTTGGCACTGAGAGGAAATTTTGCAACATTAAACGATGACGGAGTAATCATAGACCGAAGAGCTGGCAGAAGTATTGAAAAACAAGATTCTGAATCGATTGGAAAGGAGATTGAAGAGGGGGTCAAATTCTCCGATAAAAATACGTCAGTCATAGTAGCCCCAACTATAGACCATAGACTGGTTATTAGAATCAGAAGCAATGTGCATCTTTCATCAAATATCACTAACACGGATCCTTCTTACGTAAGAGTTGCAGGAATGGGGATAGCAAAAGCTGTAACTGATTTCTTGAAAATTGAAAAATGTCTTCCACTAGATGAAAAGTCTAATTCCAAAGTGACAGCAAATTTGGTTAATGAATTTACAGAAAATTCTTTGAATATAATGAAAAAAAGTAAAGTAAATGAGCGAAGGAGAAAAGAAGGAAAGAAATTACTCAACAGTATAATCTTACGTGATGCAGGAAACAGGTTTCCAAAAGTTACTCCCATTAATGATTTTTACTCGTTGAAATTTTCTTGCATAGTTGACATGCCAGTTGAAATTGGTATTTCAGATATTTTGAAAATGAAGGCATATAGTGCTGGAGGATTAACTGATTATGAGAAAAAAGCTCAGGTTGCTGCAAAAGCACTGGATGAACAAAATGCTATCTATGTTCATTTGAAGGGACCTGATGATTTTGGACATGATGGAGACGCTCAGGGCAAAATGAAAAATCTCGAAGATATAGATAAGAGGTTTTTTGGAACTTTATTGGATAATATTGATACATCAAAAGTTACTGTTATTATTTCAGCAGATCATTCTACACCATGTATTAAAAAAGGACACAGTGATGATCCAGTTCCTTTGTTAATTTCAGGAGATATGATACAAAACGATAACTCCCAACGTTTTACGGAAAATGAGGCAAAAAGAGGAAAAATTGGGATGATTGAAGGAGCGCAAGTAGTTAAAACTGGGATAGATCTTATTAAATCATAAAAGTAGAGATTGCTTTTTTATCTAACATTTCAATTATATTTTGCTTGATTGAATCAATACTAACATCATGGTACTCACCTGATTTACCATGTAATTTTTTTAATGCTCGGTTTAATACTGAAAGGCATATTTCATTTTCGTATTTCTGATAATGTACAAAAGCTGCAGCGACTAGTATTATTCCTTGAATTAGTTCTTTTTCATCGCCTTGGCATTGTTTCCATGCTCCCTCTAGGGCCTCGTGGCTTTCCCAAAATCTTTCATTATTAAAATAAAAAATCCCATCTTTAATTGACTGGTTTTTTTCAATTTGTTCTTCAATTATATGTCTAGAATGATCAACTTTTCCAATTGATAGTAATTTTTCTAACAATAATTCAAGATTAGTTTTAGGAACGGAAACATCTAATTCAATAAATTTACTTGACACTCTACAATCACGAATGGTTAAATTCATTCCATAGGATAAATCTCGTGAATTAAAAAGAAGAGACTTTGCGTCTTTCGCAGTATAATCAGAATTTTTCAAATGTACCATGAATCTATCCATTAAATTTTTTCCTGCGTTATTTCTTAAATTTGTTAGTAATTTGTTGAAGGTTTATATGAAATATTCAAAGGGAATGGAATATGTCCATAATTACGACACTGAGTGATGAAAATAACTCATTTTTGTCTAGACGAGAAATTATTTGTGATTTTCAAGGCTTGGGTGGGAAACTAAAAAAACTGGAAGCTGTTGAAATGATTACTAAGAAATTCAAATTGGGTGAAAAATTTGTTATTCCGATTAAATTACAAAACCATACTGGGCTGTCGAAAACCACTGGTATTTTCTATGTTTACGATGATGAAACACTAGCAAAAAAACATGTTAATCCTGTCATTTTTACTCGTTTAGATAAAGCTAAAACTAGTGAAGAAAAGAAGGAAGAAGTAAAAGATGATGAAAAACCAGCCAATACTGAAAGTTCTGATAATAAATCAACTGAAGTAAAAAAAGATGATGAAAAACCAGCCAATACTGAAAGTTCTGATAATAAATCAACTGAAGTAAAAAAAGACGATGGTGATAATAGTTAATGGCTGGAAAAAAGGGCACAAGTCCAAATGTTTACAAATACTTCAAAATAGATGGTGAAAAGGTAACTAGAACACGTAAGATTTGCTCACGTTGTGGCAAGGGTGTTTTCATGTCAGAACATAAAGGCAGAAGAACTTGTGGAAAGTGTAGTTTAACAGAATTTTTCTAGTAAAGTCTTTTTTTTCTCAACTTCGAACCTTTTAATTCAAAAATTTTAATTTTTGATTTTAAATCCGGATTAAATTGGATTTTTGAAATTAAATCAGTTGATAGTTTTGTGATGTTCGTATCCAATGTAATCTTTGTCGTGGGTAAGTTTTTTTCAATCCAAAATTTTATTGTCTTGTCTTCCAATTTATAATCTCTAAATCCAGACGGAAATTTTTTTGTTATATGTAAAAGTAATGTTTTATCATTAAATACTGCACGTGGTTCGAATAATCTTTCGTTATCTGTATAAACATTTTCGAAAAGATTGGAAGAGATTTCGTCAGAAAGTAACTCCATTTTAGAAATTTTACGCATTAATTCTAAATAATGCAAAAATTCATGCGCCAAAATAGCATGAACTGTACCTTTAAGACCATATGCAACTAATGGACCAGATATTTGAATAACAACTTGGAAAGTATTTTTGACAATAATTGGGATGGTTCTTGCAAATAATATACCGTATTCAAAGGAACTTGTATTTGATGAAGTTAGTATGACAGATGGTTCAACATATGCTACTGGAAAATTAACTCCTGACGCTTTTTCCAATCTATTAATTCCAGAGAGTGTGATGGGAAATCGTTTTACTATCAAAGCATATTCTTTTTCAGGTAAAAGATGGTTCTGAAATGCATCCTTAACCTTCACTAAGGGATTCATTAACAATAATCAATTCTTAATTATAAAAAATGTTAATCTTGGTGGTTGATTAATTATTTTGACAAGATGATTTGATTAATGTCAAATTTTTTACAAAAACACTTTATATTTAACATCTCAGTAATATTTGGAATAACACTATTACCTTCAACAAAACGTTTTATTGGTAACCCACCGTCAGTATCTATCTCAATAGTAAATGATTGTAAAGAGTTTTTCCTATATCTTAATTTATGAATTGTTTTCTTGGTTTGTTTTCCATGAGTACCAGTAAGTGTAATTGGTATGTTTATGAGTTGTTTCAACTTTTTCAGTTTATTAGATGAAATTCCCTTTTTTGCCATAACCAATATTGTGATTTTGGAACGAAAGGGAATCGAACCTCTAGGAATATAATCTATTTTTCTTAGATCATTAACAGTAATTTCGTCAAAAACAGATTTTTTTGGTAATTGAATATTTTGTCTTTTTGGAGAAATTAGTTTTGCAAAAAAAGGTCTGCCATCACCTTTAACAAGACTTGTTTTATCCTCTCCGCCTATCCATGTAAATTTGACTTGATCTGATCCAAATTTTTTATAGAGAAATTGAGATATCTTACCTTCAACGCTGTCAAAGTGAACAATCCCATGGTTGTTACAAAATATGCAACCAGTTCCTTTGCAGTCTTGGCAAGATTCTTGTTTTTGAGATATACCACCCTTATTTTTAAGATATCTACCATACAAAAAAACTGGCTTTGCTTTTACTTCGCATTTCTCGGTTCTAAAATTCATCGTGAATGTGATATTAGGTAGTAGGTGTTCAAGACTGGTCTTTGTTTTTTTTGCAAATTTTTTTCCAAGATCCCTTGTAACTTCTGTCTTTATACTGTCAACACCCCTAAGGCGAAACTTTGAACGAATTTTATCATCTCTATCAACAACAGAACGCTTTAGGGTTGCACCAACCAAAAATGATGAGAATTCGTATCCAGTTGACGCGTCTTGCATCATTTTTACGTAGATGTTTGATGGAGTGAGGAGATTTTTACAGATGTAACATTTTGTAATGGTTGTAAAATTTAACGAATCCTTTATTCTACTACCCAATCTTCTCGATGATGAAAACCCTGTGAGTTTTATGAAAAATCGTCCTAAGCAATTATCACATAAAGTGTATTCTTTAAGGATGGATTTAGACTTGAATAGAATCTTATCATAATCTTCGAGCATCTCAGATTTTTGCATAAAAAACAGAGCCTAGTTCAAAATAATAAACAAGCTATTAACCCATGCCAAGCTTACGAAGGAAACCTTGCATCTGTCTGCCCTTAGATGCCTTCATCATACTTTTTGAATTTTTGTAATTTTTCATTAATTCCTTAACATCGTGTTCAGACCAACCAGATCCCCGCGCAATTCTCTTAACTCTGGATGCGTTAAGAAGATCAGGATCAGCCTTCTCATCTTTGTTCATACTTTGAATGATATACCTCCACTTGTCTACCTTCTCTTCCATTTGGTCTATCTGATCTTCCTTTATCATACCTGACAATCCAGGCATACTATCAAGTAATCCTTGAAACGATCCAACCTTAGTTACTTCTTCAAGCTGATAATAGAAGTCCTCCATGTTCATCTTGCCGCTTGATATCCGTTTCATTCGAACGTCGTCAGCTTCACTTTCTAATCTCTTAGCCAAGTCTAATACAGCTTGAATGTCACCCATACCCAGTAATCTGCCTACAAAGCGGGTTGGAGAAAATGTCTCCAAGTCATCTATACGTTCACCTGTACCGATATACATTACCTGAGCACCAGTAGCCGCAGAGGCAGCTATTGCACCTCCTCCTTTAGCTGAACTGTCAAGTTTGGTAATTATTATTCCACCTACAGGAACCGTTTTGTGAAAGGCTTCTGCCTGAGCAAAGCACTGCTGTCCTATTGTACCATCAATAACTAACAAGGCTAGATCAGGGTTAGCAACTTTGTTGATTTGTTTCATCTCTTCTAACAAATCTTTTTCTTGTTTGTGACGTCCAGCAGTATCGATCAAAATAATATCAAGGTTAGAATTTTTAAAATGTTTTAAACCATTCTCCACAGTTTTAGGAGAATCCTTGTTTTTTTCTTCTCCATAAACTTCAACATCAGATTTTTCACACATTGTTCGTAGTTGAACCAGAGCCCCTGGTCTGAACGTATCAGCACCAATCACGCCTATTCGATATCCCTGTTTTGACAAAAATTTTGCCAGTTTTGAAGTCACTGTGGTTTTCCCACTACCCTGAATTCCTAGTAAGAGAACCTTATTGATTTTCCCAGATTTGAAATGAAACTCAGTGTCATTACCTAACAGTTTTGCAAGTTCATCATACAGTATTTTAACAATATGGTCCTTTCTTGACAAACCTGGTGGTGGTGTCTCATTTAGTGAGCGGTTTTCAATATTTTTCGTTATATCAAATACTAGCTTAACATTAACATCAGATTGTAATAACGAGCGTTGTACATCTTTTGACAACTCCTTGATAAGATCTTCATCTATGCCTGAAGAATTCACTATCTTTTTTATCGCTGCCCTTAGGCTAGATTTTAGGTTATCTAACATTAAAATTTAAACCAGCTACTTCTATTTCAAACCTTCCTCTGTAGCCATCCCAGATTTTTTCTGATTTAGTTATTTTGATAGGATATGAATAAAGAGGACAGTCAACAACAAAAGTTTCAGCTTCACCACCTTCAAAATTTAGGTTGAACCCATGTTTTTCAGATAAACCGCTTAACCTTGATATATCTGAGATGGAAATAATTTTCCCTAACCATGTTTCATCAAGACCATCAGACGATACGCTAGTTAAAATAAATTTGAAACCAGAATTGATAAGATCATTCATGTATTCTTTTGGTACTGTCTTCCACAATGGTGTAACTGCTTTCAAGTCATTTTCCTTACAGATGTTTTCAAAACATCTTTTCTGAAATTCACTAGAGATTCCACCATGTACTATGCCCTCAATTTGAAAATCTTTTTTGGCTTTTTCTAATAGTGTTTCAAGAACGTCCATTTGTTCAACGGTTTCATCTGAATTTAATTCTGAGACAATCTGTGGAATTTTCATTGTTCTTGCCTGCAGTTTTGTTAATTCTACAGCGGAAAAATGCAATAGTTGGCTTTCAGGAGACTTGGGAATAACAGTTACCAAACATTCAACATCATGCCCAATTTGTTTTGCCTTGTAAATTGAGTATGTGCTATCCTTTCCACCTGAAAATAATGATGCTAATTTCATATTGGATTCTTTGAATCAAGCATATTTCATTTTTTGGTGAAAGTTATAATGATGGATGCCTCAATTCTCATAATCCTCATCAAAATTCAGACGGCTTTTCCAATCATCATTAGCATCCAGTTTATGATGATTTCACGCGCATTATTTTAGTTCTATCCATGACTTTCCAGTACTCAATATCATTACCCTGTTGTAACTTTCCCTCAACTTCCTCATCAATCATATCAACATCAATAGTTTCGAATGTTCCCGAATCCATAACTTGGATGTTAGAACCTACCATGGAGATTATTTGGCCAGGCCTTTTGTCAATTAAAGGAACATGAACCTGCATACTTACAGGACCAACATGTGGACGCTTTTGTCCATCAAATATTCCTACACCTACAA
>JAYGCB010000012.1:0-5985 GCA_046583565.1 Candidatus Nitrosopelagicus sp.
CCACGTACGGCGGTTTTGGTCAGGCACCAAAATTTCCAAACGCATCTAACTTATCATTCATGTTTAGATACTCAAAACTTTCTGGAATATCCAAGTTTGAAAAATTTGCATTACTAACTTTGAAAAAAATGGCAAAGGGTGGAATCTTTGATCAGATTGGTGGTGGTTTTCACCGTTACTCTACTGATGCAAGATGGTTAGTACCTCATTTTGAAAAAATGCTGTATGATAATGCATTGTTGCCCATAGTTTATTCTGAGGCTTATCAAATTACCAAAGATCCTTTTTTTGAGAATGTTGTAAAAAAAACCCTTGATTATGTTATTCGTGAAATGACATCAAGTGACAACACATTTTTCTCCGCACAAGATGCTGATACCAACGGCGAAGAGGGTCAAACATTTGTATGGAAAAAACAGGAAATTGAAAAAATTTTAGGCGATGATTCTGAAATCTTTTGTATTTATTATGATGTCACAGACGGCGGTAATTTTGAAGGGAACACAATTCTTGCAAATAACATTAATGCATCTTCCTTGGCCTTCAAGTTTGGAAAGAATGAGGCTGAAATACAGAATATAATTTCAAAATGTTCTGATAAATTACTTGAAGTTAGAAACAAAAGAGAGCAGCCTGGAAAAGATGATAAGGTTATAACTTCATGGAACGGCTTGATGATTTCTGCTTTTCTATCAGGCTATCGGATAACTGACAATTCAAAGTATCTTGATGTGGCAAAAAAATCAATAGATTTCTTTGAAAGTAATTTTGAGAAAAACCACATCTTGCATAGAACATTCAAAAACGGAAAGCCAAAACTGAACGGATATCTGGATGATTATGCGTATATGGCAAACGCATCAATTGACATGTTTGAAAACACATCTGATCCAAAGTATTTACTATTTGCAATTAATCTGGCTAATTATCTAATAACGCATTTTTGGGATGATTCTTCTAATGGGTTTTTCTTTACTGCTGACAATCATGAAAAATTGATTATGCGACCAAAAAACAATTATGACCTTTCCATGCCTTCTGGAAACTCCGTTGCCGCACATGTGTTGTTAAGACTGCATCATATAACTCAAAATAAACAATTTTTAGAAATTACCAAAAAAATTATCGAATCTCAGGCAACTTCTGCGGCTGAAAATCCATTTGCATTTGGGTATTTACTTAACGTGTTCTATCTGTATTACCAAAAACCTACTGAAATTACCATAATCAATGATAAGAATTTCGAACTTGTTTCAAGCCTGCGAAAGAAATTCTTACCAGAATCAATCATGGTTCTAGTTAAAAATGAAAAGGATCTTGCAACATTATCCAAATATTCATTTTTTTCTGGAAAGGAATTTCAACAAAATAAAACAAATGTCTTTGTCTGTAAGAATTTTAGCTGTTCTCTACCGCTTTCTAATTTATCAGAGATAGAAAAAGAACTCTAAACTTTTTTCAGATCTATTTGTAATTTTTCGCCAACTTGCGGTCTTCCCATCTTATCATATCTGTTTTTAGGCATCATGATTGTGATAGTTGTCTGAGCGTAACTTTTTACTTTGATAGTTGGTTGTGAATGAAGAATTGCTTCCAAAAGAGGCATTACCTGCTCTTTTGTTTCAGAGTCTAACTTCTTGGATACATTTTCCATGATTAATTGTTTTTGGGATAATGGTTCAGTTTCAACATCTTCAACTAACGAAATCTGCACCACATTTCCATTATCAACTATTTGCTTTATCACGTACGCAATTATTTCAGACATAGTTTTCACACTTTTTTTTAAAATTTATCTCCAACTCGGAAACTTTCTTGTTTTGTACCAATTAGGTTTTCCCCATTATGGCATCTTTTATCATTCTAGCATTCATCATGATCATTTCCGTGAATTCTTGTATGTCTTCCGAGTTTACATTCTGCTTCTGGTTTGAATATGCTTGAAGAAAACTTGAGTAAATAGAGCCAATTATAATGCCAAAAGCAGTATCCTCCACTGAATCAATTTTTGGACTATATTCTTGAGCCATTTCCTTGTATGACTGCGCTTCCGAAATATAATATTCAATTTGACTGTCCAAAAATTTTTTCATTCCATTGGAAATCGTCATTTTATCACTGAAAAATAATTTAATTAAAACGGTTTAAAATCCATATAGAGTTGGTTACACGGGATATACTTCTTGTTACAGCTGATGGGTTTTTGGTTAATACAATATATGCTGAAAGTGATGCTATCAATAGTACACCAGAACCCAAAGGAAACTCTGGCACTGTAGTATATTCTTCAGATTCAGCAATAAGCGAGTAATCCACTATATCCATTTGGGTTCCGCCAGGTACTGTGATTAAAAAGAAGGACTCACCATTTGCCCTGATGTAGTCTGGTTCCATTATTATTTGTGAAACGGCAACAACATTGCCATCTCTATCATACAACGTACCAATCACTTTAACCATATTGGCTGTTATGTCTCCATTGTTTGCAACAGTTCCTTTGATGACAATATTATCAAACTGAGCATATCTAAGTTCAGATGAAGTAATTTCAATTACTTGGCTTTTTGGATTGGTTATCTTATAATCTAAATCTAAAACATATCTGTCAATACCATCAATATTTTCTGCTACAATTATATCAAACACACCTTTCATCCCAGGCATGATTACATTGGTTAGAGTTTCTGAATTTGTTTGATGAATAATACTATCGCCTGAATAAAGAGTTACAAGGATATTAACTTGGTTTAATGGCTTGTCAGAATCATTTAGAATTTCACCAACTATGTGTATTGTGTCATCATTACCAACATAATACTGATCATTTTCGATATTGACTTGAGCCCAAACATCAGGTATAGCAAAGATCAATAAAATAAGAAAGACACTTAATATTTTCAATACGATACAGTCATTGATATAATTAATGAAGTTATGGGTTTATTGGTCCCTGTGCTAACTTGTACTCGGCTAAGGCTGCCATCTCATAATCAAATGATTCCTGCAGTAAAACATCAGATCTAATATGTGCAGCATCATTGCCAGTTTTAACCCACTCCATAATTTGAATATCACTTTCTAATTGTGTCTCAGAAGATAATTTAAAAAGCTCTACGGCTGTTTCGAAACCATTTGGAATTTGTAGGGAATCATAGCGTAAAATTATCTTACTCATTTCATCTTTGTGTTCTTCAGCAAATTCTAAAAATCTCTCCCTATCAAGGTTTCCTTCTTTAAACAATGAAATCTTTGAATCATATGAGTGGGTATTTTTTTTTAAATCATCTTGAATTTGTTTTAATTCATTGCCAAACATTTGACCTCTAATTTTTGCCTGATCATTTGAATATACAAAAAATATAGCTGATGAAACAATTAGTATTCCAATTACTACAGCAGCATATATAGCAGGATTTTTCTTTTTTTTTGTTTTACTTTTCAAAATTAATCAATATAATTGCCTTCAGCATCGCTTTTCAGCTCTACCGTCATTAAGGTGCCACTGATAAATGAAGCATTTCTAATGGTTCTCACACGTGCTATATCCAAGTGATATGGGAAAACTTCAACTATAATATTACCAATTTGAGGATCATCTGGGGCATCAGTAAGCTGAATATCTTCTTTTTTAATGCCAAGCTGCTGTAATTTTTTTAAACTGTGTTTAATCAGTGGCTCAGGATATTTGTGATCAAGAACGTATACAGTACCACTATACTCAATACTTTCCAACTAGAATTAACCACAAACTAGATCATATAATCATTGGGTATCCACTACGTTAAGTGTCATCGTACTGACAACTCGTGATAACCGTCTTATTTTCAGTGAAACGGTTTCATCAAACATCTCATGTGATTTTGCATCGATTTCCGCAATAATGTCATAGGCTCCAAAAGTAACGTATGCATGAGAAACTTCAGGGATCTTACACAATTCCTCAATAATATATTCTTCAGCACCCAAATCACAATTCATCAGAACAAATCCTTTGTGCATGCTAATTTTACTTCCTATAATTGCCTGGACTTGGCTTTAAAGCCTTCTAATGTAAATAATTTTTGCGCTACCAACGTTTCTTATTGCTAAAATAACTTCGAGTAATTGGCTGTATCTTCTTTTTTCTTTTGTCATATTTGTTTCTTGCAGACATTTGTCTCCTAGAAAATTGACTTGAATGATTTTTTATTCGGTGAGAAAATTGCCTTGTGGCTACCCGTCTTTTAAGCGGGTCTGGGATTTTAACCTCTATTCCAAGTTTTTCATTAAGATCTGTCATATTGACTTTTGTTTGTTTTTTAATTTCGTTCCATTCACCAACTGAGGAATACGAAACCATTGTTATAGCTCTTCCCTTGGCACCTGCTCTTGCTGTTCTGCCAATTCTGTGAAAGTATACCATGTCACGGTTTGGAATATCATAATTTATCACAAGAGCCACTGTTGGAATATCTATTCCTCTAGCAGCAACATCAGTAGCAACAAGTATGTTAGCATTTGATTTTCTAAATTTTGACATTGAAGATTCACGTCTGTGTTGGGACATATCACCCTCAACAGAAACTACACTTTCGCCAGATTTGTAAAGAAGTTTTGCTACATCTCGAGTTCTAATTTTTGTTGAGCAAAATACTATGCACTGACCAATATTACCATGAATGAAATCAAGTAAATATTTTGATTTTTCTCGATCCTTTATAATTAAAAATGACTGATCTATTCCAGCGCAACTGAGCTCATCCGAGTCAACAAGAATTCGTTTTGGCGATTTCATATTAGTTTCTGCCAATCGCATTATTTCAGGCGGCATAGTGGCAGACCATAGTGAAGTAGTTCTTTCTTCTGGCGTTAAGTCTAAAATAAATTCAATATCTTCAATAAAACCCATATCAAGCATTATATCAGCTTCATCCAGTACTACGTGTTTCACGTTGTTCAGTTTTATAGTTCCTCTTTTCAAATGATCAATTAGTCTACCCGGTGTAGCTACTATGATTTCTGGTTTTTTTCTTAATGCATCAAGTTGTATACCCATACCTTGTCCACCATAAATAGTCGCAGTTATAATTCCTGTATTTTTTGCAAAGCGTTTTATTTCAGATGTTATTTGGAGTGCAAGCTCACGTGTAGGCGCCATTATGATTCCCTGTATTCCTTGATTTTTAACAACCAATTGTATCATTGGAAGCGCAAATGCAGCTGTTTTACCAGTTCCGGTATGGGCCTGACCAATTACGTCATTACCCTCTAATAAAACCGGTATAGCACGTTCTTGTATCGGAAATGGTTTAGTAAATCCTGCATCATGGAGTACATCTAATATTTTTTTTTCTAATCCTAAATTTTCAAAGTTTGTCATTTTCTTCATCTAATCATGACGAAGAACGCTGTTAGCCTAATTCGTCATTATTCCTTATATTGACACTTTTTGAATACGTCTAATAAACGCTTGTCCTAGTTACATCACATGTATTTGTAAATATAAACAAGCCAATGGTGAGATTTGGACTCACGACCTTTCGCTTACAAGGGCTTGCTAACGCAAGCAAAAATTCGAATGCTCTAGCGACTTTCCGTAGTCACGTAAGTTCCATCAGCTGGGAAGACTATCATGACTGGCTTTTGAAGAACAAGAACAGCATCTATGCAAACATAATTTTCAAGTATTCAAAGAGATACCAAAACCTTGCATTCTCGCAGGATATGCTAAAGGTAGCTGAAACCAGAAAAAAGGCTGACGTCCTAAAGTCGCTTGCCAACCTTACCAGATTCCTTGACATCACAAATGACACCTCGTTTCATGAGGAATTTACAAGGTGGATCAAGAGAAAGGAGATCAAGTGGAACGTAAGGACAAAGGACGACAACTACCACATTGCCCACCAAATTCCATCAAGCCGTATCCTAAGCAACATTAGGAAACTCCCCCACGACTACAGTATCTTTGGCATGTTTGCTCTGGTATCTGGTCTTAGGACTGGCGAA
>JAYGCB010000042.1:0-5823 GCA_046583565.1 Candidatus Nitrosopelagicus sp.
CTAAGATGGAGACGGAGAACAGTAAATGAATATTGCGTATGTACTGGTTCAAAGTACTATTGGTCATGAAATGGAAGTATTGCGTGATTTGCTAAAATTTGACATAGTTAAAGAGGCCAAAGGCACTTTTGGTTATTATGACATTCTTGTAAAAATTGAAGCGGCATCAGAAAAGGAAATTGAAAAAATTATTACAAAAAAAATAAGAAAAGTTAAAAATGTTAATACAACTACAACTCTTTCTGTTATTTCAGAGCAAGAGAATCTATAATTTTTAGTTGACTAGTTACTTATTCATCAAGAATTTTGTTAGGGTTTCTGGTTGATATTCAATTCCATGTTCTTTGGTACAATGTTTCCCAAAGTCATCTATAACTAAATCAAGATCACCTTCACAAACAAAATCACAGTCGAATCCGTAATCTTTGCAGACAGCCTTTACCATTGAACTTTGTAAATAACCATCAAATATCTATCTTTATTTTACATTACGTGATATAATTATTAGTCAAAATTGATGAATGAACCACCAAAGTCTGGGAGTCCAAAGGATCCATTATGCAGAATTTGTCATAAACCACTTAGAGAGCATTCCTTTACTGAACAACAAGAATGCGCAAAAAAAATTCGGAAAAACGAAGAATAAGTTTAATGTGTTTTCAAGTTAGGTTTTTTTAGCGTTATTTCTAATAAATTAGTTGTAATATGGTTGAAGAACGAGGGGATAAACGAGAGGAAGACAAAAAAATCAAAAAAGAATCTGATCTGAAAAAATTTCTAAAAAAGAGGTCTTTCATTTATCTTATGGCTGCAGTTTTTTTTGTTGTTTTTATTGTTCCTGATATGATTGCACAAAATGATGTGGGAGTTGTTGTTTGGGTTATTCCGTCAACAGCACCAGAGATGCCACCACTAGAATTACCAGTCTCAGAACTTACAGACGAGCAAAATACTTCTTGGAATATAATAAAATCGTATAAGGGTACTGATGATGATGGTTTTAATTTATTTGATACCATAATAACACAGATTGAAAATGCATATCCTAGCG
Source organism: Candidatus Nitrosopelagicus sp. (assembly GCA_046583565.1). GTDB lineage: Archaea > Thermoproteota > Nitrososphaeria > Nitrososphaerales > Nitrosopumilaceae > Nitrosopelagicus. Next base: position 1,052 of record JAYGCB010000042.1, read on the forward strand.
AAAAAATACTCAAACATAATGATACAATGTTAACAGTTTCTGCAGAAGAGGCTGCAAGAAGTGCAGGTCATGCATTTTATGAAGTTCATTTTACATTCAAGACATACAATGCTGTACATGAGTATATTTGGAATGTGAATATTGAGACAGAAGAAATCATTCCTCTTAATGATGGAGCCAGAAAGATGATGAACATTGTGGAATTTTATGATTAATTTTAACCTTATAGGATAGTATTGTATTCTGAAACACGATGACGCTTCCTGCAAAATCAAAAACAAATATTTCATCACAAAAAAATATTTTGATAGGATGTGGCATTGGTGGCGCTATTGCTGTTATAATTTTAGTAATTACTATGGCATTTCCTGGTTCGACTACAACTTCTGATCATTCAATTTTGGTTGATCCTACCAAAGAAAAACAGAGTCTTTTTGTTATAGCTCGTGTTATGATACAAAATACAGGCAATCAACCTTTAACAAATATTACAATTGATTATGGTGATGGCGACAAAGATTTTATTTCAATATTGGAACCTGGTAAAACTTTGATACTGTCACCACCCGATGGGAATAGTTTACAATTTGTACGAGTAACTGCTGATGGTGATATTGGTGTTTACAAAGCATACAGAGAACCAATTGCAATGCCTGGTATGATGGGCTCTTAATTTACATATAACGAAATAATATTAATGCACACTGATGCAATTGAAATTTTTAACATCTGGTAAAGTTAAAGACGTTTATGAACTTGAAGATGATACACTACTTTTCAAATTCAGTAATCGTGTTTCAGCATATGATGTAAAATTTAAAGATGAGATACCAAAAAAAGGAGAAGTTCTTTGCAAATTTGCTCAATATTGGTTTAACAAACTTGGTGTGCCTTGTCATTTTAAGGAAAGAAGGTCAGATACAGAAATTGTAGTAAGAAAACTTAACATGCTTCCAATTGAATGTGTTGTGCGCGGTTATTTTTATGGCAGTTTAGTTTCACGATGGAATGACGGAAAAATTTCATTAGAAGATGGCACACAAACAGTTCTTGCAGCTAAATTACCAAGCCCAATTTTTGATCCTACAACTAAATCAACACATGATATGTCAGTAAATAGGGAAGAAGCAATTTTGCAGAAACTTGTTACTAGTGATGAATATGATTGGCTTTCAGAAGAGTCAATCAAAATATATGAAAAAATGGCTCGGATTGCTGATAATGCTGGATTCATTTTAGCGGATCTAAAGTTAGAATTTGGAAGAGAAAATTATGCAATAATTTTGGCTGATTCAATTGGTCCAGATGAATTTCGTTTATGGCCTAAGGATGCATACAAAATTGGTAAAACACAGGAAGCATACGATAAACAACTTTTGCGTGATTGGTTGACCGAAAATGGTTATCAGAAAAAATTTGATGATGCACGCTCTAACGGTGAAGAACCAATTGCTCCTTCTATTCCATCTGATTTAGTTTCTAAAATGACTCAACGGTATGTTACTGCTTATGAGCGGCTGACTGGCAATACGCTTTAGCTAAGTTTTTATTTTTTAAAACATTTAACCACTACTAATATATTAGTATTATAATGATGTTATTAATAGCATTATGAAATTATTGCTAATGGTTAATAAACATAAACATAACTCCATTTTAGCAGCACAATTGTACGCATATCATGTCAATATTGATGGAAAAAGAGATAGCCGTTGATAGGATCATAGCAGCAAATTATGAATTGTTTAAAGCACTTGGTGATCCAATTAGAGGAAAAATTGTACAGTTATTGAATAAAAAACAATTGAATGTTGATCAAATAACACGTCGGCTTAAAAAACTTGGTTATAAAAAAGCAGTTACGACAATACGACATCATGTTGAAATCCTTAAAGATTCTGGCCTAATCGAAATAATCAAAATTGAAGAATCACGTGGTGCAGTAACAAAATATTATAGTTCATCTATCAGGCTACTAGATTTTACGTTGCCATCGGATTTTGATGAAAACTATTCAAAGATTATATCAAAAACATCATTGAAGCTTGCTAAAATAATTGGTCCAATTCTAAAAAATTTTTCAAAAACACGAAAAATACAACAAATTAACTATAACAACTATATTGTTATGGAAATTATGAATAGAGCCATTACTAATTTATTAGAAAAAAAATAACTATTTTATTTCTATAATTAATTTTCCACTAGTTTTTGGGTCTTGAAGTTTTTTTATCATTGTTCTTGGTATATCGTCTGAAGCTTTATCGCATTTTATAGCAATAGTTCTAGAACAGGTGAATGCACTTTTACGTAAAACTATGTCATTTGGATGTTTGAGAGTAAGCTTTTTTGATCCATTACCATGAACTGAGAAAGAATAACCACCAGCCATAATAGTAAAAATTATTTCCGAATCTGGATTTTGGACCTTTTTTTTGAATTTTTCTGGTAGATCTTTGCATGATAAATTAGCACTAGTACCAATTATACAGTCACCATTTATTGTTAATTCAGACTCTTTTGTGATTTCTATGGTTTTTTTATGTAAAGAAAGTATATTCTTGTGACCCTTAAACGGTATTTCAATTTTCATATGATATAAGAATAGTAGATTAAATATTAGAATTACTTAACACGATCATGGATCAAAAAGTGAAAGAGTTATTCCAGAAAAAAAACCTTGTTTTTATTGCCACGATTAATTCTGACGGTTCACCACAATTAACGCCAGTCTGGGGTAATTGTAATGATGATCATATTTTGATAAACACCGCCGAGGGTAGATTAAAGCATAAAAATATACAAAAGGACCCACGTGTTGCTGTCTCAGTTACTGATCATGATAATCCATTGAATATGACAACAATTAGAGGCAGAGTTGTTCAAATAATTCCTGATTATGATTATTCTCATGCTAATGAATTAACAAAACAGTATATGGGTATCAATGAGTATCCTTACAAAAGAGAAAACGAAAAACGAATTATCTTCAAGATTAAGCCTGAAAAAATTTTTATTATGCCAGATATCGTCTAATTTTCACACCTGTAATTTCTAATGTTTCTAAATTCGAATTTAGAAATATATTATATTCAACATATGTAGACAAAATAATTTACAACAAAATTTAAAAGGAAAATAAAAAAAATAAAGAAGACGGATTCAAAGAAAAGATTGCTTATCTTCTTCTTTTAGCTGCTTTTCTCTTTCCGCCTTTTCTCTTAGGGGCTTTTCTTTTAGCGCCGCCCTTTCTCTTAGGAGCTTTTCTCTTAGGAGCTTTTCTCTTAGGAGCTTTTCTCTTAGCACCGCCTTTCTTGGCAGCTGCACTTCTTCTTCGCTTTGCAGCTGATTTTGAGCGTGCTGCTTTCTTAGCAGCGGCGTTTCTTTTTCTAGTGCGTGCTGCTTTCTTAGCAGCGGCACTACGTTTGGCTTTAGATGTTGCCATTAATTTTCCGCCATGTTATTACGCCTTATGTGGTAGAAGTCACGATTTTTTGTTCAATTACAGTGTTTTTTTGACATAATTTTTTATTGCGATCATGCTTTTTTGGTAAAAAAGAGGGGGTTAGCTTTTGAACCTAACTAAAAAAGATGATCTGTTTCTAGGTGAGCTAGCTAGGTGATTTTGTAGTTGCCACGTGTATTTACGAACAAGTGCTAAACCCCCCCTGGTTTTGACTAATTTTGAAAAAATCACTCGCCTCGTAATTCACTGATCTATAAGGGGGGGTTTAATTTCTAGGCACAATTAGTAAAATATCAATTAAAACGACTTGTAGAGAAATTGGGCAGTTTTTTCGCTTACTTCTATAATTTTTGTTAGTGTTATCATAAAGTTGGGCTGGTTTAGATGCTCTTTTTTATCTAATACAATGTAAACCCCTACCTTTTTCATCCCATCTTCATCAAAAAACTTGTTAATCGTCTTTATTGAATAACAAAAATCTGTTATTTTTTTCTCAAAGTTTTCTTTTTCCTTTTCACTCAATTTCAAAAATCTCATCATTTGATTATTTTTTAGAGGAACTTTTAACCCAATTACCAGGATATTGGCCTGCTGTTTTGGCTCAAAAATTTCTAGATTGTTGCCAAACGCATCTGCATTTTTTATTATAATTTTGAAATTGTCTTCTTCGGTTTTTGCTTCATTGAATGAATAATTTTCCTGGATTAACCAGCGTTGAACACCTTCGTGTAAATTGTTCATATTCCATCAGCATTACAAGCAAATCTATGTCTTACCATGTAGATTTAGTATGTTTCTAAATTCGAATTTAGAAATATACGTTAGGAATAGTATAAATCAAATATTTGGACCATACCAGGTGTCCGGGGTAGGGGCAAACCCAGCTAGGAAGATTTCAAGAAGGATTCCTACAGCTAACAATATCAAGCCTAGATAGATGCATTTTTTGGCTTTTTCACGATCATCTTTTCTTATTGCAAAATATGCAATTATTCCACCAATTATCCCAAAAAGAATTGGTAAAATATACCACCAATTACTTCTTTGTTTTTCAGGATACATAACTTTAAAATTTTTTGTTTTAGCCAATAATTAATTTTTGTTTTTAGCATTTTTTTGTACTTGATTTATCTCAATTTCAACTGTTTCTAACGGTTCTTCAACTAAGTTCCTTTTTATTGAAAACATTTTTGGTTTATCAAAATCATTACTGCAGTCAGGACATGCATAAACTAAAACTCGGTGTTCATTAGGGGCTTTTGGATTTGAAAGGCGTGGATAATATACTAATCTTGAGCCACAATCC
>JAYGCB010000044.1:0-2000 GCA_046583565.1 Candidatus Nitrosopelagicus sp.
TGAGATTGTTGCCAATTCGCACCTACTCTCCTCAAATCCGGTTGATTTGGTGGTTGAGGCTGCGTCACAGGATGCAGTGAGAAAGGATGCCGTAAGCATACTTCAGAACAAAAAAGACTTGATGATAATGTCAGCAGGTGCATTGCTGGACGAGTCTGTCTTTGAGGTAATATCTGGTGCATGTAGGGACTTTGGCAAAACCGTGTACCTTCCATCTGGTGCAATAGCTGGTCTTGATGCGTTAAAGGCGGTAAAGGACGAACTAGAATCTGTTGTGCTTATTACTACAAAAAATCCAAATTCTTTGAAAGGCGCTCCGTTTTTTGACAATTCTGATATTGATCCTGAGAAAATTTCTGAACCAACTGTTCTTTTTGATGGAGCAGCAAAGGAAGCAGTGTCACTGTTTCCTAAAAATGTCAATGTGTCTGCACTTCTCAGTCTGGTAGGCTTGGGTGGTAACAATACAAGCGTTAGAGTTGTGGCCGATCCTAACACGGACAAAAACACGCATGAAATTAACGCAAATGGAAAATTCGGTAATCTGAAAATCACTGTTGAAAACGTACCAGATTCTACGAACCCAAAAACAAGCAGGCTTGCTATTCTTTCCGCCATAGAACTCCTAAGGCAGATCTGCACCAAAGAGGTTCAGATAGGAACGTAGGGGCAAAAATTGCCAATTAAATTAATTTTGAAGACAAATTTGAACCGTACATTATCCTTTAAATGATTACACAAGTCTATTTTTTTGGTTATGTTAAAGGACGAAGTTCTAAAACTCAAGAAGGAAAAAGACATAGTCATACTTGCACACAACTATCAGATTCCTGAAGTGCAGGATGTGGCTGATTTTGTAGGTGATTCACTCGGTCTATCAAGACAGGCTGCTAAGGTAAGGCAGAAAACGATCCTGTTTTGTGGTGTACACTTTATGGCCGAGACTACAGCAATTGTCAGTCCTGACAAAAGAGTTCTGATTCCTGATTTGGAGGCTGGCTGTTCATTATCAGATTCTATTACGGTTGATCAACTAAGAAAGTGGAAAAAAGAACATCCAGATGCGATTTCAGTTGGATATGTTAACACGACAGCTGAAATAAAGTCAGAGCTTGATTACTGCTGCACTTCTTCAAACGCTGTCAATGTTGTTAATGCAATTCCTAAGGAAAAGGAGATCTTGTTCTTGCCTGACATGTTTTTGGGTTCTTATGTGTCAAAGATGACTGGCAGAAAGAACATGCAGATTTGGGCTGGGGAATGTCATGTCCATGCTGGAATTACTCCTGCTGATATTGAAAAAAAATTGTCTGAATTAAAAAATGCTGAATTTGTCATTCATCCAGAATGCAGTTGTACCACACCAATGATGTATGATATTGCTGCTGGCAATTACAAAAATCATCAGGTTCAAATTCTTTCAACTGAGGGCATGATGAATCATGTTTCAAAGTCAGATTCACAGCAGTTTGTTGTCGCAACTGAGACTGGAATACTATATAGAATGAGGCAACAAAATCCGCAAAAAACATTCATCCCTGCTTCAGAAAATGCTGAGTGTGAATACATGAAAATGATCACACTTGACAAAGTGTATCGCTCATTATATGACGAAAAATATGAAGTGAAAGTTGCAAAAAAAATTGCTGACAAGGCTCGTTCAGCAATTGAAAGGATGCTTTCAATCAGCTAAAAAAATCTATTTTTTTTGTAGAGGACAAACCTCTAGACTAAGGTCTAGACCAGTAACTGAATTAGTAACAGATCCTACCGAGATCATATCAACGCCAGTTTTTGCATACGCACTTATGTTTTTGAAGTTTATTCCACCAGATGCCTCTAATTTTACCTTGTTACGCAGTTTTTTCTTTTGAAGAGCAATTATTGTTTTTTTAATATGTACTGGAGAAAAGTTATCTAGCATAACAATTGTAGCACCATATTTTGCCGCAAGTACAGCATCCCTTTGATTTTCAACTTCAACTTCAACCTGCTTGTGT
>JAYGCB010000061.1:0-6827 GCA_046583565.1 Candidatus Nitrosopelagicus sp.
TTCAATGAAAACGAGGCAGCCAACTTGAAACTAAAAGGTTATTCTGTGGTTGCTGACTTTCCCTTGGATTTTTATTCCAAATATGTATCAAGAAACGCAATCTCTGACATATATCAGATTGGAAACATTGCCAATTCCGAATTAGTTCATAAACTTTACAACGTTACTGGCAAGGGAGTTACTATTGCGATAATGGATACTGGCGTCGACTTTTCAAATCCTGATATCACTGAATCACTGGCACGAGACGAGAACAACCACCCAATAATGCTTGATGCTGACGGACAGGGTTTGGTTCTTACAAATTCCACGTTTGCTGCAAAAATCAACAAATACGGAGTGATGAAAAATTTCACAAAGGGCGATATACCACCACCCGCAAATGTAACTTCAACCGTATACGTTACAACTGACGGTGTATTTCTGAATAATTCAATAGGAAACGGCACGAATATTTCCATTTACAACTCTTTGTACCCATATTACGGCCAGAATCCAGTGCTGACTGGTACAATTATGTCTGACATGAAAGTTGGAAATGACGATAAAGATTTTATCCCCACCAAGAGTGGAATTTATCATCTGGGTGTGATTCTTGCTCCGCAAGCTGGAAAACTCCATGGAGTGATTGTTTTGGCAACTGATCCAAATGAAGCTGGCGTTTATGATACTATAATACCTGACATGTCAACTTCCTGGAAGGACTTTACTAGGGAAAAAGACAAAGATCCTGACTATGACTTTGACTTTACTGACGAGACTCCAATAGTTATTGGCAGTGGAAACGAATTTCTGCTTTATGATTCAGACGATGACGGCAACTACGATTATTCCACAGGTACTGTTGGAGCAAGAGTTGTTGACGTACATGGGATTTTTTCAAAAAAGGCTGACATTGACGATCATCTTCAAGTAATTAACGGAACCTTGCTGCCGGCAATGGATAAGGACGGCAGATTCTTCGGCGTAATGACTGATTTCGCTTCACACGGAACAGCAAGCTCATCAACTATTGTGTCTAAAGGAATAATGAAATATGATATCTATAATGATACTAAAAAATATACGATCAAGGGAATCGCCCCAGATGCGAAGATACTTCCCGTAAAGTCACTATGGTTTGGTGATGTGTTTTATGGATGGATGTGGGTTGCTGGATTTGAAAATGAGGGTAACAAATGGGTTTACACAGAAAAACCAAAGGCAGATATTATTTCTAACAGCTGGGGAATCTCAGGATTTCCCAGTCTGGGATATGCTCCTGGTTTGGATATTTTATCGCACGTTCTCAATGTATTAGTAATACCACAATCCCTTCATGAAAATTATACTGGTGTGACTATAATATCAGCAGCTGGGAACTCCGGACATGGTTATGGAACCATGGGGATGCCTGGAATTTCATCATTTGGCATCTCGGTTGGTGCGGTAACAAATAATGACTTTGTTGGATATGGTCCATTCAAGGGAGAGCCGAGATTTGGTAACACTACTGACAATTCAGATCATGTCGTTGATTTTTCAAGCAGGGGTCCAGGAGTAATTGGCGACTCAAAGCCAGATTTAATGAGTATTGGAGCATATAGCTTTGTCCCAACAATAGTAACTACACAACCAGATTCGCCAAGAGAGCCATTTGATCTTTTTGGTGGTACCAGTATGTCTGCACCAATTGTTGCAGGTAGCGCTGCTCTTCTAGTTGAGAGCTTTAATGAAAAGGAGACTAGTTATGATCCATTTGTAATTCGAAATATCTTGACATCTACAGCAAAGGATCTACGAAACGACCCATTCACACAAGGAGCAGGACTAGTAAACGCATTAGATGCCGTAAGGATTCTAAATGGGCATGGCGGAAAATTTATTGTTCATAATAATGAAACATTTTCAAACATAAAAAAAGTGATTGATACATCCTCACCATTATTTGATTCAGACTTGTTTGGAGGTAAGGAATTTAGTTTTTCCGATAAAACATTCCCTATGACAGGTTGGTACGGAGGGCGATTGCATTCTGGTGAAAAAACTAGTACAACATTTACTATAGAAAACCCAACACCTAAGGCGCTAAATATTGCGATTAAACCCACAACTATAAAACTAATTCAAAGTATGGAAGTAACTGGAACCACCGAACCTCACCAACAAGATTCTATATTAAAAGAATCGGAAACATATAGACCAAATTACATCAGACTTAGTGAGATATCATCAGAATATAGAATTTCTAATCAAACAGCAATCATTCATCCTGATTCTTCGCTTATGGTATTGAACCTTCACTATCCGTTTGACACTTTCATGAATCAGACAGACACAACTTATGCCGACGACCTACAAATTTCCTCTTTGTACATTTATGATTGGGAAGATAAAAACAGCGATGATGAAATTTCCAGTGATGAGATATCGTTAGTAAGCAGGGGCGGATCATGGGGAACAGTTCAAGAAATTCGCATATCTGATCCAGCAGAAAAATTTGAAAATGAACCAGTTGTTGGCGTATATCCAGTACCTAACAAATACTCATTCTGGCGAGGAAATATCAACCAAAATGCAACAGCAATGGAATACACTCTTTCTACAAACTATTACGAAAGTGCCGCTTGGGACAATGTTAATCTTGAGTACCAAGGAATTAATGCAAAGGAGTTAACGTTATCAGTCCCGCCAAATGATTCAATTGATGTAACTGCTACACTTTCTGTGCCATTAGATGAACAGACAGGTGTTTACCAAGGTTTTTTAAATTTTGTGGGAGAATATCAGAAAGTTAGTTCGCCTGTTTCATACGGTGTGCTAAAGGCGGTTGATAAAGAAACAAAACAATTTGTGATTACTGGCTCGTCACGTGACAATTTGTATGGAAATGGTTACGTAAAGGGAGCCTTTGATATGACTAGCAGATATATGGCTGGTGATTGGAGGCATTATTATTTTGATATACAGGATCATACAATAAATGCAGCCACAATAAACTTTGAATGGGAAAATGATAACACAAACTTTACTGTTTTTATGATTGATCCTCAGGGAAAAATCATACAGACAAATTTTCCATCAGGTGTTTTTGGTGAGTTTTTAGGCTGGCCAACTACCGACTGGCTTGGCACGTCCTCATTTAGTCAAGGCGGTACATTTTATCCTGTAAAAAACAAAGATAACACATCAACGGTATTATATGCTCCAATAAACCAGACTGGAACATACACGTTACTTGTTCACTCTACATTGTTTGATGGCAAGTCACCTACAGAACCTGTTTCACTTGCTGCAAAATTCAGTACAATAACACCTGACGATAAGCCACCTGAAATAATATTGGAGTTGCCTGAATTAGTAACTAACTCATTTGAAATCTTGCCGGAAATTATAGACAAGAATCTTGACTATGTAGAATATTATATTGATGGGCAGAAAGTAGAACCAAGTACTTTACAAACTAAACTGTTATCAGATGGTAAACATGATTTACGAATTTATGCGCGTGATATAGTTGAAAATGAAGTTGATAAGACGTTTTCGTTTATCGTAGATAACACACCACCTGAAATATTTATCGAGTCACCAAAAAATGGTACTACAGTTTCAAATTCGTTACAAATTGATTTCAAAGTGAAAGATGCAAATCTAGCTGATAGTGGTTTTTCTAACATGTCCATTTTGGGTCCTGGTAAAATTACAATTTTCCCGCTTAATGGCACACTACTAAAGGATGTAAATTCGTATGCATTCAATACAACTAGTATTGATGATGGAGTCTATGAGCTTGATATTACATCTATAGACATGGCTAAAAATGAACAACTAAAGACGATCTCATTCACTGTAGATCATGCATTTGCTGAACCACCTTCTGTTATTCCAGAAGAGAAACCAACTTCTCAAAATATTATATTAATCATAGTTGTTATTATTGCCGCCGCAGGTGTGATCATGTTTGCTGTAAAAAAAACCAGAAAAACTTCAACAATAAAATCTTGAAAGAAGATTTATAACCAATTTGACGATATCGTCAGCTTGAATGTCTGAGCAGGAAAAGGGACCTGGAGGTATGTCTAGGAGAGATTTTCTAAAGCTTTTAGGTGCTGCAGGAACATCTGTAGCTTTTGCGCCATTTGTTCCTTGGGGCAAATTTATGCCAAACCCGTCATCCGTTACACTTGCAAGGGTACCTGTTATACTACCTGATGGTACACAAGCAAATCTTAACACTTTTCCAGTAAATCATGCTGAAGTTATCACTTATCCAGAAACAGCTGATGAAGTTCTAAATGAGGAAGCATTTAGAAAATGGCAGTTCATCAGATTACCTGAAAAATTTGGTGGGGCAAGAAAGGATACTTCTGCTTTTAGAGGATATAGTATGATATGTCTTCATTTGTGGTGTTTGTGGAAGTATTGGCCAGAGGAAGGGCGAATGAGGGGAGAGTGTCCTTGTCATGGTAGTATGTATGATGTTATGACAGGTACTGCTTTTCTAGGACCTGCATCATTACAAGCGCCTCCTTCAAACACACTTCCCAATCTTGATTTTGAAGCTGATTCTGATGGATTTATGTTTATTTCTCCTCCAACGTGGGGTGTTAATTCAAATGGAGTTGTAGGATATGGCCGCTTCGCTTGATAGACGTAACGGTTTTCTCGAATTCATTTACTGGATTTGGAATGAGTTAGACCGAACTATATTTACCGCAATAAAGTTTTCATTTCCAGCACGATTTGTAAGTCCCTTTGGATTTTTGGGGATGCTCACATTCATCATGTTCATCACTCTGGGTGTAACTGGTGCGTTACTGATGTTCTATTACGAGCCAATCATGACGAGGTCATGGGACAGCGTTGCGTTTATCAACAATGATGTACCGTTTGGATTTCATATTAGAAACCTCCACTACCATGGCTCAAACGCAATGGTGATGTTGGCCATTCTTCACATGTATTATCAATACTTTAGCGGACGATATAAAATAAGAAATGAAGTTTTGTGGGTAACGGGTGTCATACTTGGTACTGTAACAATTCTCGAAGCATTTACTGGATACGACATTATCTTCAGTGAACGTGCAGAGCTTGCAATCAGTATTGCCGCTTCGCTTACAAACTCAATTCCTATAGCTGGACCCATGATTCGTGAACTGGCGTTTGGTGCTGGCTTCCATGACTTTGTGCTTCGGTTCTATGCACAACATGTTTTCATTTTACCTTTAGTGATGCTTGGATTAATGGCAGTTCATTTCCCAAGGTTCTTGGTATTTGATGTACCAATGGTTATGGCAATATGTGGTGCAATGTGTTTGGCTGGCGGTGTCTTCCCAGTGGACTTGGGGTTCAAGTTCGAACCAACTGTACCACCTGGCATTACTGTTCCAGAATGGTATCTTACAGGTTTGTATGCATTTTTGAGGACACAGTATGACAAGTTCCTTACGGGAGTGTTGTGGCCAGCATTGTTCATAGGCGTGTTACTACTTACGCCATTTCTTGATAGATACAAGAAGTTCTCTTGGAAAGACCGTCCGTGGATGACTGCTTTTGGCATCACGGGAATTTCTCAGATATTAGTTACAACATACTGGGGATTTTACATTCCACCAGACACCACTATTCCATTAGTAGAAAGACTGGTAATTGATCCAATTAACCTATATCTTGTTATGATATTGCTTGTACCTCTTAGCTTTGGATTTACTTTGATGATGATTCATCTAGCAAAGGAAGCTGAAAGAAAGGCTAAACTTGCCAAAGCAAATGGACCAAAGAAAGTGTCAGAAATCAAACTGTCAATAAAATGGACAAATTGGCTACTTGTAGCATTGCTTGCTTTCCAAGTATTCCTCAATATTGCAGCATTCAATGCGTTCCTATCTGGAATGAACAACGTTAACCTTTGGATAACTGGCGTAATTCTGATAACTTTTGCTGGGTTTTTCCATCTTTACCGTTATGCTATGTCTCAGTCAAAAAACATACCAAAACCACCAAAGATTCCTACTACCAAGTTATTAGAAAGCGCACAAAAACCGTTATCCAAAACGGATCAAACTAAACTACCTGAGGAAAAATCACCACAAGGACAAGTTGTCGAAAATATGACACCTGAAATCAAGACAAACACTGCGGAATTAGATCTGGATAAAGATCCAAACCTTGGAATGTCTGATCTAAAGAAACCATAAGCAAAAATCTTCTATTCCCTTAAACAAGCTTTATAAGACTTTTACAAATCATTGCAAAACATTGAGTACAGTTTCAGGTAATCAATATGGAGTAGGTTTGATTACACTTTTAGTTGCAGCGTCAATATCAGTTGGTTACTATCAAATGTATTGGCTGCCAGAGCAGCTTGCAACACCAGATGTTGATGAGCATGTTTTACATCCTGTCAAATCCACTATCATTGAGATGATTTTAGGATCTTCAAATGCTGACCAGCAGGACAATTATGTACCCAAACTGGTCAATCTGCAATTAAGCATTGACAATCATGTTATATGGAAAAATGTAGATGAAACTGCGCATACAGTAACACCAGACCATCGTTACACTGATGGTTACAGTGGAGACTTTGGTTCTACAGGTGTTATCAAACCAGGAGAAGAATATGAATTCTTATTCACAGAGGCACCACCAAACATACCAGTAATCATTGACTACCATTGTGATCCACATCCTTGGATGGAGGGAACTGTTGTAGTATCACAGGCTAGATTCTAGACTGAAAACTTTGCAAATAACTGATCACTTTCTACTTCCTTATGTTGTTCAATTATTGAAGCACGAAACTTTACATCATGTGGCTGTTCAGGCTCAAATTCAATTGCAGC
>JAYGCB010000084.1:0-1514 GCA_046583565.1 Candidatus Nitrosopelagicus sp.
CATTCACACACGAAATATGCCGTTAGCTGATGATGTAGATCTTAAAAAAATATCCGGAGTTAGCCATGGATATGTAGGTGCTGACTTGGAATACTTGTGTAAAGAAGCTGCAATGAAGTGTTTACGTAGACTGTTGCCTGAAATTAATCTAGACGAAGAAAAGCTTTCCAATGAAACACTTGACAAGTTAATCGTAAATGGAGATGATTACAAAAAAGCGTTGATCGAAGTTACACCATCTGGTATGAGGGAAGTATACATAGAAAACCCAGATGTAAAATGGACTGATGTTGGTGGTCTAAGTGAGACCAAACAAGAACTTCAAGAGGCAGTTGAATGGCCAATGAAATATCCCACACTATATGACAAGTTAGGACATAAAATGCCACATGGTATTTTGCTTCATGGTGCAAGTGGTACAGGAAAGACAATGCTTGCAAAGGCAGTTGCTACTGAAAGTGAGGCAAATTTCGTTTCAGTACGAGGTCCTGAATTGTTATCAAAATGGGTAGGAGAATCTGAGAGAGGAATTAGAGAAATTTTCAGAAGAGCGAGGCAATCATCGCCATGTGTAGTATTCTTTGATGAAATTGATTCAATAGCACCAATTAGAGGTGCTGGTGCAGATACGCAAGTAACTGAAAGAGTTGTAAGCCAGTTGTTAACAGAACTTGATGGTATGCAGGACATGCATGGTGTAGTCGTGCTTGCCGCAACAAACAGGGCGGATATGATTGATCCGGCCTTGCTTCGACCTGGCAGATTTGATAAAATTATACAGATTCCTTTACCAGATAAGGAATCCAGAAAAAAGATTTTGGAGATTAATTGCGGAGCAGACGCAATGTATGAGGTCCAAGAAGAATACAGAAAAAAAGAAAAGGAAATACTTGGTTCCAAAACTGAGAAGGAACTATCGTCAAGTGACAAGACAGCCTTGGAAAAATTGAGAAAGGATTGCGAAAAGGCCATGGAAGAGGCAATGGTAATTCCATACGAAAAAGATCCTAATAGTCCTGACTATGTGAATTTTGGTAAATTAGCTGAAGATACTGATAAATTTACTGGTGCAGATGTGGCAGCAATAGCAAACACAGCTGTATCTTTTGTCATTCATGAACACCTAGACAAATATTCAATGGCTGGTATTCATGCTAAGAAAGATTCAACACCAGAAGAAGACCGTGAGGCCGAAGCAAAGCAGGATAAGGAAATTGCAAAAATTGAAAAATCTGCTGAAAATGCAAAAGTTACAATGAAACACTTTGAGGATGCTGCAAAGAAAGTAAGAGAGCAAAAAGACTTGAAGATTTCACAGAAGGTTGAACTTTCGGCTTTCAGGTAGTTTTAATAAAATAACTGCTTAAATCACTTCAATGTCAGAAGACAAAGGATATTCTGGGAATGCCCTTAGTTGTTTGAAAAAAAACAATGTAAAAGTTGGAGATTCAATCAAGATTACAGCTGATTTAACATACTCTGGGATTTTAATGCCTAGATACGAATCTAGTGAT
>JAYGCB010000103.1:0-2052 GCA_046583565.1 Candidatus Nitrosopelagicus sp.
AAATTAAACGGCAAAGCACTTTCTTGGATGGAGTTGATGACGGTTCATGGGTTTACTTTGTACACTCGTACAGAGTAAAGCCACAGAAGCCTGAAGTTGTTGTAGCTGATACTGATTATGGAATAAAAGTTCCAGCTATAATTGAACAGAAAAATTTCATAGGAACACAATTTCATCCTGAAAAATCAGGAAAAGTCGGTTCCGTAATGTTAAGAAACTTTCTAAGTGAATGTCAAAAATGAAAATAATTCCCGCGATTGACCTTATGGAAGGAGAGGTTGTTCGTCTCTACAAAGGTGATCCTGATAAAAAAACCGTTTACAGCGATAATCCACTGGAAATTGCAAAAAAATGGGAATCTGCCGGTGCCGATATGATTCACTTGGTAGATCTTGATGCTACACTTGGAAGTGGTTCTAACTTTGAGGCACTTCGTAGCATAGCAAAATCAGTAAAGATTCCTGTGCAAGTTGCAGGAGGACTTAGGAACGAAAAGATCATTGAAAGTGCATTAGAATTTGCCCAAAGAGTAGTCATAGGGACACTTGCATTTAATGATAAAACCGCACTCGGTAAACTTCTAACCAGATATGGTAACGAAAAACTGGTAATATCAGTTGATCACAATGATGGTTTGATAGTTGTAAATGGTTGGCAGGAAACTACAAAATTATCATTGATTGATGCTGTTAATGAGTTCGTAGAAATGGGATTTTCAGAATTTTTATCAACAAGTATAGACAGAGATGGTACGTTACAAGGTCCTGATCTAAAATGGCTACAGCAAATAAATGAAATCAAGAATCTAAATATAATTGCAAGCGGAGGAATATCTAGTATTGAAGATGTTAACAAAGTAAAAGAAATAGATCCGTTTGGTGTTATATTAGGTAAAGCACTTTATGAAAATAAAGTTTCGATTGAAGAGGTAAAAAAACTCACATGACACTAACTAAAAGAATTATACCATGTCTTGATGTCGCAAAGGGCAGAGTTGTAAAGGGATTGAATTTTAAATCTATTAAGGATGCAGGCGATCCTGTTTTATTAGCTGAAAAATACAGTAACGAAGGCGCAGATGAGCTTGTGTTTCTAGACATTACAGCTTCAGAAGAAAATAGAGAAATTATCAAGTCTTTAGTTTCAAAAGTTGCAAGGGTAATCAACATTCCTTTTACAGTAGGTGGCGGCGTTAAAACGCTTCAACATGCAAGGGATATACTGCTTAGCGGTGCTGATAAAGTTGCAATAAATACCGGTGCCGTAAAAAACCCTGAAATAATTACTGAACTGATGGATCTATTTGGAAAACAATGCATTGTTGTCGCAATTGATGTGAAAAGGAACTACAACATCACTGATCAAAAAAACATATTCTTAACCAATGATAAAAAATTCTGGTTTGAGGTTTTCATTTATGGTGGTAAAAAGGAAACTGGTTTTGATGCAATTGAATGGGCAAAACAGGTGGAGGGTTTTGGTGCAGGTGAAATATTACTAACTAGTATTGATATGGATGGAACAAAGGATGGTTACGACATTGATTTAACCAAAGAAATTGTAAATTCTGTTTCCATTCCAGTTATTGCATCAGGAGGATGTGGAAAACCGGAAGATATGATTGCTGTTTTTAAAGAAACCGATGTAGAAGCAGCTTTGGCAGCGTCAATATTTCACTACGAAACGCATTCAGTTGATCGTGTAAAAAAAATAATCAAGGAAAATGGAATTCCAGTGAGAATATAGTAAAGATTAACAAACATACATTTTATGATGAATTATGGAACAAAATGTCAGCAACATTGATTTTTCAAAAAGTGATGGCATTGTCCCTGTTATAGTGCAAGATGCAAACACAAAGGAAATTTTAACATTAGCGTATACAAATAAAGAATCACTTGAACGTACACTGTCAACTGGCAACTCTTGGTTCTGGAGCAGATCTAGAAAGAAGCTTTGGATGAAGGGCGAAGAATCTGGAAATACACAAAAAATCAAGGAAATTCTGGTTGATTGTGATTCTGATGCCTTAATCTATGTGGTTGAGCCTCA
>JAYGCB010000001.1:0-3312 GCA_046583565.1 Candidatus Nitrosopelagicus sp.
CGGTGGAAAAAAAGAAAAAGAAGAAAAAACCCTAGATCAACTAAATCACTATACTGGGATGAAACGTGTATATTTGATATTTCAATCGTACGTATATGGTTACAACAGTTAGTATCGCGGGTATTGAGGAACAAGGAGTTCCATTTAAGAAAGAAAGTATTGCGCTTGACGAAGCAGTCAAAACTATTGCTATTGGGAACCTGACATGGATTGAATGTGTTGTGGATGATATAGTTGACGAGACACCGAAGATTCTTGAAAAACTAGATATCAAAATGGATCCTAAACTTCTACTTTCAGGATATGTTACAGCATATGAAGATGCGGGTGACACGCTTGGTATTATGTTACCATTTATTGTTACGGGCGACAGTAGGACACAAACATCACCAGTTTTGATTTTTGTGAAAAAAGATCTAATAGTGACCATACATGATGACTATGGCGGCAAAATCACAAAACTCTATAATTATTCTAATTCATTGATGAGAAAACTTCCTAAGGAACCAGAGCAATGGGCGGATAGGCAAACCATTTTGTTGTTTAGGTTAATGGATGAAGTGAGTGAAACAAATTTTTCTACCCTAAGAACAATTGTTGAACAAGCTGAGCAACTAGAGATTGATCTTGCTGGTTCAAGACAAACTGACCGTGATATAGGTTTTGAACTATCTAACATGAAAAGATCATTATTGACATATCTTAACGCTGTTTGGGCTACTCATGATACCGTTAGAAACGTCAAGTTTGGCGATCCAGACATGTTAACAGATGATGATGACATTCTAGAAAAGTTTGAAGTAATTTTAGGACGACTTGATAGGCAAATTCAGATGGCTGAAAATGTTATGGAGATAATTTCTACAGGAGTAACTATCATACAAGCTGAAACTACAAATAAATTAACAAAATTAATTGTCTGGTTAACAGTTGCAGCAACTGCTGTTTTGGTACCTAACACGATAGCTACTATTTTTGGAATTCCAGATCTTCAGATTTCATGGACTTGGATTATCCCAATATTGATTCTTTCAACTTTAATTTCAGTCATTGTCACTTATCGCTGGACAAATCAATTTAGGGTGAATCCCTTTAGATCAAAAAAATTCAAAAGTCTTCGGAAGAAGTTTAGAGCAAAATAATCAATTCTAATACCAAGGAACTAAGTAGACAAAGCCAGTATACACCAATGCTACAGTTATTGCCATGGCAATCCACCAACCCTTACCATCCTTCATAATCCAATTTTTTACTAGATAATAATAAATCTAAAGGTAGTTTATTACACGCCAATTTTTTGTGTAAGTTAAGATTATTAGCAGAAAAAAAGGCATTATTTGTGTGGCCTTCGTAGTACAGTGGTTAGTATAGGGGATTGTGGATCCCCGGACAGGAGTTCGATTCCCCTCGAGGGCCCTTTTTTATTACTAGAAAATTCCGAATTTGCTAGATTCCATCTCTTCTTTAATTGCCAGCTTTGCCTTTAGGTTTTTTTCTTGTATTTTTTGCGAAAACCACTTTAGAAATTTCTTTTCCAAACTTTTTCCCTTTAATTTTTGAAAATCTTCACCTAATTGATCAGCCAGTTTTTGGATCAACATTCTGTTTATTGAAACAACGTAAAAATGCCAGCCAAATGCAAATTCGGAATCTGTAATACGAAATTCATTTTCCTCATGAACCATTTCTTCAACAGTTGTTAGTATAGAGCTGATCCCATTGCTTGATTGGTCATAGTTAGTTGCAGAAACATTAATGTTAATTCGCTCTTCCATGACTAATTAAATTAAATTCAAAATAAAAGGATGGTGCTATTTTAGCAAGTGTTCAACTTCAATACCAAAAAATGTCTTTAATATTCCCATATAGTTTTTGATGGGTTCTGGAATTTCATTTCCACATGCAATTCCAAGGTTTTTTGCGTTAATCCAAATTATTAATGACTGTAAAATTGTCAAAAATCTGTCATTTTCTGAATTCAATGAACCAATTGCTTTAGTATATCTCTCCGCATATTCCCAGGCAGTAACAAAATCAATGCATTTGGTATCAAAAATTGCTAAAAGTTGTTCTTTAAGGTCAGCAGATTTGAAAGGAACTGTATTTATGATGTACGGAAAATCAACTTTCGCAGGAAGACACCCAGGAAGCGGACCCCAAATCGTAATTATTCTACTACCGTGTTGTAAGCTTTCGAATTTTTTCATCATCGTTTCTATTATATCATTGTCAGTAAACCAAAAAAGAACAACAGTAGCATCGTTAATTTTTGCCGTCTTAACATCTTCGAATAATAATTCTATATTCTTCAAATTCTTTTTTTTAAGAAGTTTTTCCGCTTGTTGAATATTTTCTTTGTTATTTTCTACCCCTACAGCTTTTTTTACATTAAATTCCTCTGACGCTATAGCAATTCCTTTACCATCACCACAACCCAAGTGATAAAAAATATCTTTTTCATTCAGATCCAAAAATTTAAAGATCCTTCTAAAGGAATATTCAGGAAGTTGAACATCATCTCCAGAAATTATATTATTTGGTAGGGATTTCAGAAATTCTTCAATCTTCACAGACAATTGTAAACATTCAGATTTATTCCCTTATATTTTCTAACATTGATACAATTTGCCATAAAGAAGTTCTAACATAACTTGGCATATTAGGATCTTGTGTTATATCATCAAGCAAGCTAGTCGTATTTGCTGCACGTACAGACATAGAATATTCCTCAGATTTTAATTCCTCTAGTAGACTTGTAATACTTTTTCTAATATTCCTTGGTGTAGAAGGGCTAGTAGCTAACTGATTCAAACTTGACATTGCATTATCAAGAAATTTTATATTTTCCTCTTTGCTTACCATATTACAATTTATACCTTATATCTTTAATTTAAAGCCTATATCTCTACAAAGATATTTTCAGATTCAATTACTATTTTGTATGATTTCAAATCCTTAATTTCTCCTGGAAATTTTATTAATTTTCCATTTTTGCAGTCAAATTGTGCACCATGCCAATCACAAGTGACTATTGAGCCCTCAAGTTTTCCCTCTGAAAGACTAGCTCCAGAATGAGTGCAAGTATCATCGATCGCAAAGTAATTTCCATCAACATTTGAAACAATAATCTCTTTTCCACCAACTGTAATTTTTTTCATTTGACCTGATACAATTTCAGTTGTTTTACATGCAATGATTTTTACCACGTTTTAATCAGTAAATCTTACAGTATTTTTAATTTTTCCCAGTTTTTCTATCCCCATCTCTATCTCGTCTCCATCTTTAAGAAATGGGATATCTGGATTATTCAAG
>JAYGCB010000040.1:0-3815 GCA_046583565.1 Candidatus Nitrosopelagicus sp.
ATTCCAGATAAAGAGCAGGACGCCAAAAGAACACTGGAATTTGTGCGCAATCTAAAAACTATCCCAATCTCTGGCAGGTATGCCGATGACGCAATAACCGAACACGTAAAAAAACACGGTGGGATAGTTGCAACTATTGACAAGGAACTGAAGAGCAAAATTAAAAACTCGGGAGGCTCAATCATGTCATTTTCAAATGACAAAATTGTTTTGGAACCCTAGCAAAATTTAACTGTAAAAGCATGCAAAATTAAGCAAATGGGAAACCTCAAACTTACGAGCTCAGCTTTCGAAGATGGCGGTGAGATACCACGAGAATGTGGATATAAGAATGGAAATAAAGAACCACCCTTAGCAGTTAGCGGGATTCCTGAGGGAACAAAATCACTAGCTCTAATTATGGATGATCCAGATGCGATGGCAGCTGTTGGGAAAGTTTGGGTACATTGGGTTATATGGAACATGTTGAACGAGGATGGACCACTTCACACCAAAAGAATCTGTACGTGGGGTACTAACTCCTTTGGCGAACTAGGATATGATGGACCTGCACCGCCTGACAAGAGGCACACATATGTCTTTAAGCTGTATGCATTAGATATTGAAACACTCCATAAGAACACCAAAAGGCAAAGCCAGATGAAAAAGGCTGACGTTGAATTTAATATGAAAGGTCATATCTTAGAACAGACACAACTTACAGGCACATATGCGCCTTGAAAATTTAATCCTCTTTACCTGACATGCGCATCTTTAGATACTTGTCATCGGGAGAAAATTTTGCCGGGTGTACCAAGACCGTTGGCTCGTTGCATTTTTTACAGGTATCCTTCATCGTGTACATCTTACATGCAGAACACTTTCTTAACTGAAACCGCATTAACCTTCACCAGTCTTTTTGGACTCTTCTCTCGTAAACTTGAAGGTTCCCTTATTTTTTTCAGTGGTTTTTTGGATGGTTTCTAAAATTGGCTTGAGCGTATTTTCTGCAGACTTGAAATCAGATGATTTAACACTGATCCGATATTTTGGGGCGCCAACATACAACACGTCTACCTTGTCTTTATTATCATTCTCTTCAAATCCTTGTAGTGATTTCTTGATGTTTTCCACTCCGTTGGAACTGTGATCCGTTATTTCCAAAATTCCCCTGATTTCTACCGAGGGAAGCTTGATCTTCGAGCTTACATCTGCGAACGCATCGGCAGTCTTTTTCGGGAGCTTTAAACTTTCGATAACCGCTATGCCGTTTCTGGCAACATCAAACGCCGCATCATAGATCGAGTCATACTTTGAAAAAATTTTATCTTCCAGCTTTTCTGTATCACTTGCTGAGAGCTTTGCCCTTTCCTTTACAGTTTTGATGATACCCTTTCCCTTGTCGTGATGTTTTAGATCAAGTATCTTCTTTTTTTTCTGGTCCCTTGAGATCTGTTTTAATGACAGGTCAATCTCTTTTCTACTCACGCTGATCTTTTTTACAAGGAGAACCTTCTTGTCGCCAACCTTAACAAATTTTCCTACGTTTCGTACCCAGCCCTGTGCTATCTCTGAGATGTGCAGAAATCCTGGTACGTTTGAATACTCATCTAGGCTCACATATGCTCCATGATCACCAATTCTGGTAACTGTGGCAATAACAATCTCTCCCACTTCGGGCATTTCATACGCTTCAGTTGTCATTCCCTGTAATTTTTTGACAAGCTAATTTATTGTTGCTGATCAGAAGTCGATTCCTTTCTTTGCCTTTATTCCAGATTTGAAGGGATGTTTGATCTCTTTCATTTCCGTTACGAGGTCAGCTAGCTCAATGATTTCCTTTGTGGCATGATTACCCGTAAGCACAAGGTCAAGCTCGGTAGGCTTTGACTTTATCATATCTATGACATCATCCAGTTTCAACAATTCCAATTGGATTGCATAATTAATCTCATCCAAGATGACGACATCAAATTTACCAGACATTATCTTTTCTTTGCTAATTGTCAGTGTATCGTTTGCCGCCTTTACGTGCACCTCGCGAGGACTTTTATCATCCAAAATCCCTACAAATCCCTTGCCTGCTGTAATCAGTTCAAACTCTGGCGCTAGCCTTTTTGCAGAATCAAGCTCGCCATAATGCCAGGAACCTTTTACAAACTGTACCATGCAAACTTTGTGGTTGTATCCTACCGCTCTCAGGACAAGCCCTAGTGCAGCCGAGGTTTTTCCCTTGCCGCCTCCAGTATATACTATAACGAGTCCCTTTTGGCTCACACCTATTTTGAATTTTCTCTAAACTAAAAAGATTGATAGTAGATGAAATTCCTAGACAAAGAATTGAAGGTTCCAAGGTTAGTTGTTGCCGGGGCAACCAGCGGGGTTGGCAAGACATCGATCACGTCTGCAATAATTTACGGGATCAAGAAGCGCGGTCACAACGTTCAGCCGTTCAAGGTTGGACCTGATTACATTGATCCCAGCTATCTTTCCTCAATCTCAAAGAAGAATGCAAAAAACTTGGACGTCTGGCTTATGGGAGAAAATGAGCTTGTGCAAAGTTTTGTAAAAAACTCCACATCTGACATTTCTATAATTGAGGGCGTTATGGGCTATTACGACGGGTTTGACGGCAAGACGAACTATGCAAGCACGCACCATGTTGCGTCGCTACTAAAAGCTCCAACAGTTTTAGTACTGGATGCAAGCAAGGCAGCCCGTTCCATTGCAGCAACTGCACTTGGGTTTACAAAGTTTCACCGCAACTCTAGGATCGTTGGAATAATTTTGAATAAGATTGGTAGCAAGAAACATGAAAGGATGTGCAGACAAGCACTTACAAATCTGAAGGTTCCAATACTTGGATCCATACTAAAAAATTCTGAGAGTATGGAGTCACGACACCTTGGGCTTATTCCTGTAAAGGAGCAAAAGTCACTACAAAACAAGATTAGGAAAATTTCGCGCGAGATTTCCGATAATCTTGACATTGATAAGATAGTTCAGATTTGCAAAAATGTACCACAACTGCCAAAGGTTAAGCCAAAAAAATTCAAAAAACCAATAGCTACGGTAGCAGTTGCGCTTGATAGCTCGTTTAATTTTTACTATCATGATAACCTTGAGGCACTACGCAGGGAAGGGGCAAGGCTGAAATTTTTTAGTCCAGTAAGCGATAAAAAAATTCCAACCTGTGATTTAATCTACATTGGCGGTGGATTTCCTGAAGTTTTAGGACAATCACTTGAACGGAACACAACCATGAGGAAAATGATAAAAAAACGTGCTGAAGAGGGAACGCCAATCTATGCAGAGTGCGGGGGACTGATGTATCTGACAAAATCAATAAGCTTTGATAAAAAGAAATACAAGATGGTAGGCTTGTTCGATGCAGAAACACAGATGACGAAAAAGATGACGCTGAACTACACTGAAGGGAGAATTAGATCAAGCTGCTTAGTGTCTGCTCCAGCAAAGTTTCGTGCACACGAGTTTCATTACTCGAAGATTCTAAACCTGCCAAGGGATGCAAAGCTTGTTTATGATCTTAAGATTGGCGAGGGAATAGCTGGGAAAAAGGACGCGCTTTCTGAATACAATACGCTTGCATCATACTGCCACCTGTACTTTGACAGCGCAAAGTATGCATCAAATCTATTAAATTAAATTTTAGACCCAAGTTCTAGGGTACTGTCAACCATTGCCTCTAGCCTTGTTTTTACACCATCGTCAACTATCTGGTCATTTTGGATAGTATCAGCAGTGACAAAAACTGCTCTAGGGTTTGTAATGACGTTAAAGTAAGACATGAGCTGAGTTAGCAAAGTTTGAACATC
>JAYGCB010000088.1:0-3422 GCA_046583565.1 Candidatus Nitrosopelagicus sp.
GCCAAATGATGAATGGTTTGAAATATTACTGTTCGATAAAGATTTGATGACCAAAAATATTTATCTAATGACTCTAATATTATTATTCTAAATTTTTTGTTTTTTACTTTTGGAATAAAAAAATCATAATATTCATTGTTAATTTTTGAATAATAAGGTCTTTTATAAGGATAATTTTTCCAATAATGCCAATTGTGATCATTATCCACAAAATCATTTTGTGGTAAAAATAGTAATATCACGGCATCGTGATTGTAATTTTTTGCTAAGTTCTCATAAATCAAGTAATACTGTAGAGGACCAAAATGCATACTCATACCGAAATTAAATATATTAATTTTATTTTTATTTTCGAGCAAAGTGTCTAATGTTTTGCTTTTTTTAACTCCATATCCTTCGGCAAAAGAATCTCCAAGCATTATGAAATTTTTTTTATACTTTGTATCAAAACTACTATCTCTAGCTCCAATTTCATTGGTTTTATGTATTACATCAAAACAACTTTTTACTTGTCTTGAAGTAAAATTTTTTTTTCTCCAAACACCCCAAATTTTATCATGAATGTACATCTCGGAAAATGAAGCTGGTTCATTAAGAATTTTACGATAAATCTGAGGAGTTTCTGTGTAGGGCATTAATTTTAGTTTTGAAAAGATAAAAGAAGTTAATTCCAACAGAATGATTATAAACAATATGTTAATAAAAAGAATTTTTGAAATTTTTTTCATATTGATTTAAATCTGGTATTTTAAACTTATAAAATCTTATTATATACAACAAAAAAAAACCCCAGAAGTATTGAAACATCTGGGGTTTTTTAGAATTTTTTTTAGTGAATAGGATTACATTCCCATGCCACCCATTCCTCCAAGGGACATATCACCAGCAGCTCCAGATTTTTCACTTTTTTTTCTTTCATGGGGGTCCAGTATAGCCTTTCTTAATCTACAAGATTTTGGAGTAATTTCTAAACCTTCATCACTATTAAGTATACTTAGTTGCTCAGCAATTGACATCTTACGTACTGGCGTCAGCACGACGTTTTCATCAGTTCCTTGAGTTCTCATGTTTGTAAGCTTTTTACCCTTCATAACATTAATGATCATATCACCAGGTTTTGGAGCTAGCCCGACAATCATTCCAGCATAAACAGAGTCATTATGAGTAACAAACATTTCACCTCTCGCCTGTAAATTATATATTGCAAAAGCAACAGCTTTACCCTTTTCCATTGAAATTAATGCACCATTTCTTCTGCCTTCCATCTCACCTTCAAATTTTCCATAAGAATGAAATATTCTATTAATCACACCGTTACCTTTTGTTAATGTTAGAAATCTACTTGTGTAACCCATCAAACCTCTAGTAGGTGCATGAAATATTAATCTTTTCTTGTCTTTTCCTGTATCTTTAAGGTCAATTAATTTACCTTTTCTTCTATTCATTGAGTCGATTACTTTTGAAGAATATTCTTCGTCTAAATCCATAGTAATTTCTTCAATTGGCTCTAATCTATTTCCATTATCATCTTTTTTAAATAAAACTTTAGGTGGACTTACGGTCATTTCAAAACCTTCACGTCTCATTTGTGTTAGTAAAATTTCAAGCATCAGTTCTCCTCTTCCACTTATTTCAAATGAATCTTTACCTGTGTGTTCTGAAAAAGTAATTCCAACATTATTTTGTGCTTCAAGTGCCAATCTATCTCTAATTTGTGTACTTGTTAATTTTTTACCTTCTATGCCTGCAAGAGGGGAACTATTAACAGTTATTGTAATTGACATTGTTGGAGGATCTATAGGAGTTGCTGCTATTGGTTCATTAACATCAAGATCACAAATAGTATCTGCGACGTTTGCCTTTTCTAATCCAGCTATTACCACAATATCTCCAGCCTCACCTACATCAATAGGAACCTTTTTTGTTCCCTCGTACCTAAAGATTTTAGTTAGTCTACCTTCGTCTACTTTTTCCCCTTGAAGATTTATAGCTTTAATTTGTTGATTAGCTTTTGCAGTTCCTTGAGATATTCTTCCAACCAAACTTCTACCTAAAAAACTATCAGCGTATAAAAGAGTAGATAACATTGCAAAAGGTTTTGATTTATCAAACTCAGCAGGTTTGACCTGATCAATAATCAGATCTAATAATGGATTAAGATTTTCTCTTGGTCCGTCCAATTCTTTACTTGCCCATCCAGATCTTCCACTTGCATATAAAACAGGAAAATCTAATTGCTCTTCATTAGCATCTAAACTTACAAATAAATCAAAAGTCTCTTCTAAAACTTCGTTAGCTCTTTGATTAGGTTTGTCTAGCTTATTAATAACTACTATTGGTTTTAAACCTTGTCTAAGAGCTTTTGCTAATACAAATTTAGTTTGTGGCATTACACCCTCTGTAGAGTCTATTAGCAATAATGCTCCATCTGCCATGCTCAACACACGTTCAACTTCAGCTGCAAAATCTCTGTGACCCGGTGTGTCAATGATATTTACTCTTGAGTTTTTCCAATTAATCGACGCAGGCTTTGCTAAAATTGTAATACCTCTTTCTTTTTCTAATTCTCCAGAGTCCATAAGTCTTTCATCAACAATTTCATTTTCTCTAAATGATCCACTCTGTTTCATTAAATTATCTATAAGAGTAGTTTTGCCGTGATCAACGTGAGCTATAATTGTTATATTTCGAATACTGTTGTTCATAATTTGAGGCTCTTATACATATATAGTTACATTTGAAAACAAAAAAAAACCCCCGATAAAATCGGGGGTTTTAGAATTTTTAGGTTCTAGAGAGATGGGATTACATACCCATACCCTAGTTAAATAAACATCTAATTCATTATCTTTTCTTAAAATTGTTCATCGTTGTTCATCTACAACAGGGTCGAATTCGGAAGCAATTCGGAAGATGACTTCGTTGAGGGGTGGGATTAAACTGGGTTTGATGAAGAAACTATCTCTATATATCTTTCTGGGTTTGTTGTTATCTAGCAATACTTATGCAGGCATGGGTGATACTTACACTTGCACTACAGAAAAAATATCTCAATTAGATAGTGCTAACAAAATTACTACTGATTTTAAACAGATTACTTTTGTAGTAAAAATGGAAAAGTTGAAGAAAAAGAACAATAATTTTAAAGGAAAACTAGTATTTGGAAAAAATGCTTACGGAACACTTTTAGAAGATAAACTTTATCCTGTTGTAGATTTTCTTTTTATAGAAACACATGGTGAACCAGAAAAAGTAATGGCACACACAGGGAATACACATGCGTGGTTTTATGATGGGCGATTAACACTCTCCTCACATTTTATATCTTCAGATAATAATCCTGGTTTCGTATATAAACTCGTGTCATCTATTTCTAATTGTAAAAAGAATAAACTAAAAACTTCTGTGGGATAATGATGAAA
>JAYGCB010000010.1:0-6784 GCA_046583565.1 Candidatus Nitrosopelagicus sp.
TGAGAAAGAAGAGAGATTAGATTACACAGACAAAGCTGATGCGATTAGAGAACATGATTGTATCTGGTGTATGGCATGTGTATCAGTTTGTCCTCCACAAGCGGTATTAGTGGACCAAGGCTTACAGGAATTTCACGAAAAAGCTGCAGGAACTTATCAATCACTAGGTTCTGGACAGGCAAATCCACACTCAGATCATGCAGCACCACCGAGCAAAGGAATAGTTTAGAAAACGGTTTCTAACGTTTTTTCTTTTTTTTAAAACAAATTTTAGTTAGTTCTTATAATCGATTTTTGCAGAGGTCGCTTAGCCTGGTAGAGCGCGGGCCTTGAGAGCCTGTGTGCGCAAGCACGCGGGGGTTCGAATCCCTCTCTCTGCGCTTGTTATTTTCCAAATTTTGCTAACTCTGCTAATAGTGCAGTTAATTGTATCTCAGGATTAGATCCTACTAAAATTCTATAATCATATTTTGCAATTGTTTCCAGTATTCCTTCAAGGTTATTGACTTTGGAATTAAAAACTGCTTGATTTATGTATTTTAAAAAATCTGATTCGGACATTCCATAAACCTTAATCAACTCTATCATTTTATCCCTTGCAGTAGAAATCTTTCCATTAAGTGCTAATTTTAGAACATCTTGAACATCTTTTGTTTTAGTTAATCCAACAACTGACTTTACAACAGGCTCGGTTACATCTCCTGAACTCGCAGTAGCTTGGAGAATATTTATTGCATGGCGTAGATCCCCTTCTGTATAATTACAAATAACACTCAATCCTTTTTCATCAGACTTGACATTCTCTTTTTTTGCAATGAGTTTTAATTGAGAAATAATATCGTTATCTGAAATCTTGGAAAATTTGAAAATAACACATCTACTTTGAATGGGCCTAATTATTTTTGATAAATTATTTGCAATTAAAATGAACCTACAAATTTTTGCCGTATCCTCAACTATTCTTCGTAGTGCGGTTTGTGCATCTGTTGTCATTTCATCCGCTTCATCAAGAATTATTACCTTAAATGGGATTTTTGTATCCAAGCCTGCAAACCGCGAAAATTTTTTTACACGTTCTCTTACCATATTTATTCCTCGCTCGTCGGATGCATTAAGCTCCAGTGTGTAATCTCGCCAATGTTCACCTAAGATTTCTTTTGATATACAAAGTGCGGCAGTAGTTTTGCCAACTCCCGCCGAACCTGTAAATAACAGATGAGGCATTTCGGATTGATTTTTCAACAGTGCTTTTATGCTATTAATAATATCTTTTTGATTTACTATTTCAGAAATTTTTTTTGGGCGGTATTTTTCTACCCACATGACGTTTGATAATGACATCAGATCTTAACCTGCCAATTCCTATTAATAAATGACATAAAGGATCAAATGATCAAAGCTTTTTGTAAATTGATTTGATCGATCGTATCCATTAAATGGTTCAACGTTGTTTGATGAATATTGAATTTGAGTGATTTTGAACGTATACATTCCATAGGATATAGTCTAAAAGATGTCAAAGTTTCATTTAGCAAAGATTTGAAACTGAATGTTTCAGATCTAACTATTGATGGAAAGCAAGGCGAAATTCTTAATATTCCTAGGTGGATTGCAAATGTCTTAGAATCAGAAAAGTACGTTGAAATTCAAGATTCTGAAATACTTACAGAGTTGAAACAAGCAGTAATGAAAGAAGAAGTTCAAAGTAATTTTGATCTCTCAGTATTAGAACCTTATTTTTACATCAAACTAAAATCATACATGCAAAGAATGACTGAAAAGGATTATGATATGACGGAAAGCATGTTAAACAAACTCCTTAGGACAAGACGAAGTAAGATAATTCGTCTTGCAGATTCATCAAAACTATCGGCTGAAATTTCACAGAAACTAACTGTTGAAGAATATGATTTTTATAATGAAATCCATAATGTTAGTACAAAGTTTTCTAAAAAAATTATAGGTAGTAAAAAATGACGACGGAAGAATCTCTAACAGAGTCAGCACTTTCAGATAAAGTAAAGGAATTTTTGACACAGTTCAAAGACACTACAGGGTCTTTTTCATATGTTGAGCAAATTGATCAAATGATGCCTAAACGTGCGAAATATATTTCTGTAGACTATAACGATCTAGTATCTGTTCCAGCTATTGAATCAAAATTTATGGAAAATCCAGATGAAATTCTGAATGCATTTTCTAGAGCTATTAAAGAAATTTTAAAGGAACGTTTCCCAGATTATGCAGAAAAGATCAAACACGAGATACGTGCTCGTATAGCGAACTTTCCAGTTCAACGAAGTTTACGTCAGATTAATTCCGAAGTGATAACCAAGATGACAAGTGTTTCTGGAATGGTAGTAAGGGCATCAGAAGTAAAACCATTAGCCAAGGAGGTAACTTACAAATGTCTTGATAAACACATCTCAAAATTTACTTTAATTGATGGAATGAGCTTGGATAACGCTGTAAAGTGCCAAACTCCAAAATGTCCGCATAAAAATTTAGCTATAGTACCGGAAGCATGTAGATTTATCGATTTTCAAATTGTTCGGTTACAAGAGTTACCTGAGGATCTTCCACCTGGGCAATTACCTCACTACGTGAGTGTTAGCATGAAGCAGGACTTGGTTGATTTTGCTCGTCCTGGAGATAGAATTATTTTAACAGGAATAGTTCGAATTGAGCAGGAACGTATATCTGGAGTTGATAAATCTGCAAGCGCGCTTTACAGATTACGAATGGATGGAAACAATATTGAATTTCTTG
This sequence comes from Candidatus Nitrosopelagicus sp., assembly GCA_046583565.1. Taxonomy (GTDB): domain Archaea; phylum Thermoproteota; class Nitrososphaeria; order Nitrososphaerales; family Nitrosopumilaceae; genus Nitrosopelagicus. The sequence goes on from JAYGCB010000010.1 coordinate 2,770, forward strand.
GTGGTAGAGGTGTAAAAAGCTCAAGACGAACGGAAAGAGAGCAAATTTCCCCAGATGAAGAAAAAATAGTAAAATCTTTGGCAAAAAACACTGATATCTATTCAAGGCTAATTGATTCATTTGCTCCTCATATTCGAGGCCATAAGCTATTCAAGGAAGCAATTCTTTTGTTGATTGTAGGTTCAACACAACGTGCACTCTCAGATGGCACCAAGGTTAGAGGAGACATCAATATTTTTCTTGTAGGAGATCCAGGTACTGCAAAAAGTGAGATGCTAAAATTCTGTGCGAGGATTGCACCTAGAGGATTATATACTTCAGGAAGAGGTTCTACTGCAGCTGGTCTTACTGCAGCTGTTGTACGCGACACTTCTGGAATTTTCATGCTAGAAGCTGGAGCAGTAGTGCTTGGAGATCAAGGCCTAGTTTGTATAGACGAATTTGATAAAATGAGACCTGAAGATAGGAGTGCTCTACATGAGGTGATGGAACAGCAATCTGCCAGCATAGCGAAGGGTGGTATTGTTGCAACACTTAATGCCAGAACCTCAATCTTGGCTGCAGCAAACCCAATATATGGAAAATATGATCCATTCAAGAACATACATGAAAATGTAAATCTCCCTATACCGCTTCTTACTAGATTTGACTTAATTTTTGTTGTAAGAGATATCCCAACACCTCAACAAGATAGAGACATAGCACAACATATTTTAAGTCAGCATGGAACGTATGGAACTGATACTACTTCACTTGTGGATATTGATATTCTTACAAAATATTTGGCATATGCAAAACGAATTGATCCTGTTCTTACAAAAGAAGCTGAAAGTAAGATAATGGAATTCTACCTTAAGATGAGAAGTGTTGAAGGTGAAGACAAAGAAAAAATGATCACGATAACACCAAGACAACTAGAAGGACTAATTAGATTATCTACTGCACGAGCAAGGCTTTTGCTGAAAAATCAAGTTGAAGGGGAAGATGCAGAGAGAGCAATTTATTTGTTCAATGAAATGTTGAAGAATTCGGGTGTAGATGTCAACACAGGAAAAGTTGACATTGGGGTACTCCAGGGTCGTCCTCGTAGTGAAGTTTCAAAATTAGCTACGTTTATGGAGGTTCTAAAATCTCTTGAGGGTGAACCCAAGTCACCTGTACTGGAACAAACATTCATTGATGAGCTTGTAAAGTCAGAGAAATTTAATGAAGTAGAAGCTAAAAATTATATTCGTAGAATGGTCCGAGAAGCGTCTATTTATGAGTCAAAACCCGGTTATTACAACACGGTATGAATATTGATGAACTGTCTATTGATCCACGCATAATTGATTTCTTAAAATCACAAGGTTACACAGAACTTTATCCACCACAGAAAGATGCTGTTAATGCGGGAATACTTGATGAAAAAAACATTCTAGTTTCAACTCCTACCGCAAGTGGAAAAACTCTGATTGCCACTTTGGCAATGATTCAGCATATCATAAAACATAAGACAAAAGTTGTTTATCTTAGTCCTTTGAGAGCCCTTGCTGCTGAAAAGTTTTCAGAATTTAAGAAACTGGAAACTCTGAAATTAGAGCGTAAAATCAAAGTATCAATCTCTACAGGAGATTTTGATTCAGCTGGCAACTTAGCAAACTCTGACATTTTGATTCTCACAAACGAAAAGATGGATTCCTTAATGAGATATGGTCCGGCATGGATTGACGATATAGGACTGGTAATATCTGATGAAATTCATCTAGTTGGAGACGAAGGAAGAGGCCCAACTTTAGAAATGATCCTAACCAGATTCAAACTTGGACTTGCAGGTAATAAGCCTCGTATTATTGGATTAAGTGCAACCATAACAAATTCTGATGAACTTGCAGAATGGTTAGATTGTAAACCGGTTGAAAGCAAATGGAGACCTGTACCTCTTTCTGAAGCAGTATATGATGATTTTATGGTAAAAAACCAAGAAAGAGAATCCTACGAAGTAAATTTTGACAGTATAGGGTTACCATCAATTGGTTTGGGTATAGATTCTGTAAAAAATGGAGGCCAAAGCTTGCTATTTGCTATGACTAGACCTAGCTGTGCCAAACTTGCTACGGATTCTGGAAAATACATTGAAAGAATATTAAGCAACAACGAATTAGCGGATCTTGAAACAATTTCAAAAAAACTATTATCAAATAATGAACAAACACAACTAGTTAAAAAACTAGCATATCTGGTAAAACAGGGAGTTGCTTTTCATCATGCCGGGCTTAATCAAAACTGTCGTGAAATAATTGAAACAGAATTTAGAAGTGGTAAAATAAAGCTGTTATCTGCGACTCCAACGTTAGCTGCTGGCGTAAACCTTCCAGCTCGTCGAGTAGTTATATCAAGCATATTAAGATACAACGCAAAATTTGCAGGAAATACTCCGATTAGTGTTTTAGAATACAAACAGCTGTGTGGAAGAGCCGGCAGACCACAATATGATAAAGAGGGAGAATCAATAATTATTGCAAAACAAATTCCCCAAGATGATCTACTAGATCATTACGTAGATGGTGAACCGGAGCCCATTGAATCAAAAATCATAGAACCAAGTTCACTAAGAATTCATTTACTTAGTTTGATTGTGACATCACCAACAATCACAGAGGATAGGATTAACAAATTTTTTTCACAAACGCTTGGTGGAATGCAAGTAGAAGATGAAACAATTGAATTGAATTTAGAAAATGCCAAACACTTTCTAATAGATGAAAAATTTATTGTTAAAAGTCGAAATGGGTTTATAGCTACGAAATTTGGCCAAATGGTTTCTAGATTATATATTGACCCGATGACTGCAAGAGATTTTCGTAATGCCATTGAATATGATATTTCTAAAGGAAGAAAACATACGTTTGGTTTTTTACATTTAATCACTAATTGTGGTGAATTTTTTCCAAAATTTGGACTTAGAATTAAGGATGAAGAAAGATTGGATATTGTACTAGAAAATAACATACAAACAAAAATTAAACATATTGATGTGCAAGATTGTACAAGAAGCTTACTTGCAATGGAGTTATGGATTAACGAAGGAACTGAAATTGACTTGTCAGATCAACTAAACATTGAATCTGGTGATATACACAGAATGGCTGAAACTGCAAATTGGTTAGCATATTCTCTTAGAGAACTATCAAGATTACTAGGAAGAATAGATCTAATCAAAGAGCTTGATGACTTACGGCAGAGAATAATTTATGGTATAAAAGAGGAACTAATAGATCTTGTCAAGATTAAGGGAATTGGACGTGTGAGAGCAAGAAGGCTGTATAGAAATAATATTAAAACTCGTCAAGATTTAGCAGCAACTTCTGTTAATCAATTAGCAGCAATAGATAAAATTGGTATGACTGTCGCTAATAACATAAAATCACAACTAAAGGTCAGATAATTGGAAGAAAAAATAATAGCAGCTATAGCTGTCTCAGCAATTGCTTTTTTTTCAGTGTATGCTTTAACTCCAATTTTAATCAAATTTTTAGAAAAGCGAAATATGACTGTAAAAGATGTTGGCAAACAGGGCAATGTTCAGGTAGCTCGACCAGGAGGTATTTCCATAGTAGTTGGTCTTGTGGCATCGGAGATTATCTTGTATGTATTTTTTCCAATATCAGAGATTTTAGCCGTAATCATTGTATCAATTTTGGGATTTGCTGTAGGGATAATTGATGACAGAAAAGTGATGGGTGGTTGGTTTAAGCCTGTAGCACTAGCATTTTGTGCAGCTCCAATTCTTTTGTTAGGAGCTTATGACTCAAATCTAGACTTTCCCCTATTCGGTTCAGTAAAAATACCTTCTTTGTACATGGCATTAATCGTGTTTATGATTCCTATTACAGGAAATACAATAAACTCCATTGATATTTTAAATGGATTATCTAGCGGATTTATGACAATTGCGAGTTTTGCATTAGCAATCTCATTATTTATTTTACAAAACTATGAAATTGCCATAGCTAGTCTATGTTTAGCATTTGCT
>JAYGCB010000033.1:0-1905 GCA_046583565.1 Candidatus Nitrosopelagicus sp.
TATAGAGTGCAAAAACCGTTACATTATGAGGCAATCAGCCAAAATCACAATTTCAGCAATTTTAGTAATTGGCGTGTTTTCGATATCAATTCTAACCGTTCCTGCCTTTGCAGAATGGGACAAGTTAAACTATCCACAAATGCAGGGAACCGTTCCGGTTTCGCCAGGGGATGACTTTGAGCAAAAAAATAGAATCGCGCTAACTGTCGCAATGGCAGTTGCTGAGAATTCTGTCTCTGACGGAAAGGCAGTCTATGGCAAACTTGCAGATGTCAACGGATTTCTAGTTCACAAAGTCATAGTGATTACTGAGGATCATGCATATTACAAAATTCTAGTTGACGCGGGAAACGGTGAGGCACTGTATGTCTCTGATATGATAAAAAGGGACATTTCCAACCACAAAAAGTTTTCAGATAAAAAACACGATGATAAAATGAAAAATCACTTCAAGGGAATGTCTGACGAGCAGATATCAGAAAAGAAGCGCCAATTCAAAGAGATGGGTGAGGCATTCAAATCACTATCACTAGAAGACAGGGCCTCGTTGATTCTTCATTTCATGCAGGTGAAATTGCAATGGGACACAATGTCTGATGATGAAAAGGTGCAAAAGAAAGTAGAAATGAAAAAAATGTTTAAGGAATATCTGCCCCTGACACTTGAAGAAAAGAAGCAAAAACTTCAGGCATACATCCAGTCACTAAATTAGTAATATTATAACGAATATCGCAGTTTTCTAGGCACGTTTTTTGTTGCATCATTATTGCATAAATTAAATACCACAAAATTTTTGTGCTAAGTTAATTTTAAAAAAAAGAGTAAGTTCTAGCGTTTTCTCTTTGTAGTTCTAGAACGTTTTTTTGTTGCTGCACGTCTTTTTGTTGTTGCACGTCTTTTTGTTGTTGCACGTCTTTTTGCTGGTGCACGTCTTTTTGCTGGTGCACGTCTTTTTGCTGGTGCACGTCTTTTTGTTTTCTTTGCTGCAGCATTTCTTTTTCTAGTACGTGCTGCTTTCTTTGCAGATGCACTACGTTGGGCTCTTGTTCTTTGTGCCATGAAAAGTACGTCATCTACTGGTTTTTGTATTGGTAGTGTTGAGAAAATTACACTGTTAATTCATGTTATATTTCACAAATCTCGCTTAAAATTATTCTTTTTAACAAGCTGAAAGCATAGTTCAACATGGCTGAATCCTCGCTCTTAACTTACTTTGTTGCGGGAACTGTTATGATTATCGCAGTTGTGGTTTTTGCGGTAATACGTAAAAAAAGACAGGGTTTCTAGATCGAACTAGCTATTTACTGACAATCAGGTTTTGGCTCGCCTTTCGTAATATTCAACCGGATAATCAAACTGCTTGTTATAGTCGACTGCATTCCAAAACTTTTCGTCATCAATGTCTTTTCCTTCAGACATCCAGACGTTTAGAATTTTTTGCATGAATAGTTTTGTCGTGTCATCTATGTCCGGCCTTTTACCCGTACGCTTTTCTATTTCGTCTCGATTTTCTTTAGACATCGTTAGAAGTTTCTTAAGCTCCTTGCCATTTAGCATGGATTGTTTTTCTTTAAATTCGGCGATTTTCTTCTCTTTGAATTTTCTAAATAATCCAGTCATTTTGTCAAGTTCTTAAATTTTTCAATCTCAGCATGTGACAAGGTCTTAATCATTCTCAAAGGACTTACCAGATCCTCAATTATTTCATAGAGTATCCCGTCCCCATCAGCAAATTGGATAACCAGTTTATCTCCTGATTTTGCAACGATAATTGAGCTGACTTTTTCATTATTGGCCGTACCTACTTGGCCCATTTCACGATAATAGCCTTCGATTTTTCCCTTTCTTTCTTTCCAGTCTTTTTGTGTCGAATCGTCATAAGGTTGGCTCATAATATTCCTAATC
>JAYGCB010000014.1:0-5514 GCA_046583565.1 Candidatus Nitrosopelagicus sp.
TCAATTGCAACGGGAAATATGCTGCCTGCTAATGTTAAGGTAATTATTGTAGACATAAACCAGCCAACTGTTACAAAGTTAATGGATCGTGGTACGTGGCAAGCATTAGGAGTTGTGTCTGATGCTGGTGCATTTTTGCCAATGGTTGCTAAAGAATTATAGTTTGAATTAAAAACTAGCGTGGCATAAACAGGCTTTCGGGATTATAGAAAAAGGATACAAGAAAAATACCGCCTAAAATTCCCACAACCACGCCTGTTGCCAAATAGAAGAAAACCATATTCATGTCTGAAATAGTAATTTGTGTCTAATAACTTGTTGAGCAAAAGATTCTTAGTGAAAATCATCAATTAATGAACTAATAAAATCTTATATTTTAGACATTTTTAGCGAAGCTAAGTATGACTGTAAAAACGGCTGAAGTTGATAGCAATAAGATACGCTATTTGGAGGAAGGGACTTCAGAAGATACACTTCTTTTGCTTCATGGGTTGGGGGCTTCTGCGGAAAGATGGGAAGGTGTAATATCTCTTTTTGCTAAAAAATTCAGAGTTATTGCTCCAGACCTTATTGGCTTTGGATATAGTGATAAGCCAATGGTTGATTATACGACAGATTACTTTGCAGAATTTGTATCCAAATTTGTAGGCAAAGTTGGAATTAAAGAGCTGAATATTATTGGCTCCTCGCTTGGGGGCCAGATTGCTGCTGAATCCATGATAAATCAAAATCTAAATGTGAAAAAACTCGTTCTTGTTTCGCCATCTGGTGTCATGAAACATTCAACTTCTGCATTAGATGCATACATTTCAGCTGCATTATACCCAAATACTGATTCCGCCTTGAACGCATTCCAAGCTATGTCAGGCAGTAAGAAGATAGATGAAAAGATTGTTTCTGGATTCATAGAAAGGATGCAATTGCCAAATGCAAAGATGGCCTTTATGTCAACCCTTCTAGGATTGAGTAATTCCCAGGCAATCACAGAAAAATTACAGTTAATCACAATTCCGACACTAATTGTTTGGGGTGAAAATGACCATGTAATCCCTATTGAATATGCGCAGTCTTTTGTTTCAGGAATCAATGATTGCAGGTTTTACAAGATGGCAGGATGCGGACATGTACCATATGTAGAAAAACCAAAGGCATTCTTTCAAATCGTGTCAGATTTTCTTAATTAACGATCATTTTATAAGATAACCTACCAACTAATGGTAATGGAAGGAAAGAAAAACCCATACGATCCAGCTGAATTATACAGGCAGTGGCTAGAAAATACATCTAAGATGCAGGATTTCACGAAGAATATGAATCCATTTCAGACAAATTTCCAAAATCCATTCAATCTACAAAACATGATGCCAAACTTTCTCTCATGGAGCGCTTTCAAGACTACTATTGGTAGCAATGGAAGAATATCAATTCCTGAGGCAGAAAGGCAGGCTCTTAATATGGATGAAGGTGATTTAGTGCAAGTTATTGTAATTCCAGTCACTCCTAAAAAATAATTACAAATGGTAGTAATTGGTAGTAAATGGTTTTTATTACCAATAGGTATATATAGTGATACCATTCACAACACACCATGAGTAACGAATCAATCAAGAAAGATGTTTTTTCAACTGTGGAAGCAACTGTCGAAAAACAGGTTAACGCTGCTGGAAAATCATTCCCAAACTACCAAACATCTGTTACAAGCCTACAGCAAGAATACACTGAAGCATTTCAGAACATTGTAGATTCAACTATTGCTTTGCAAAGAGAGTTTGCAAACAAGACTGGAATCAACACTGCTCTTCCAGAAGCAACAGAAAATGCTGTACGCAAATCAAACGAACAGATTGGTAAGGTTCAAGATGTTCAAAACAAGATAGCACTAGCAACAATTGATGCTACCCGTCAGAATATCAAAACCTTCAACGAGAATGCTAAGGCTTTTGCTGATCTTAACAAAAGTGTAATGCACTCTTGGATAACCGCATTCACACCAAGATACTAGTGTGAATGACTACCTTTTTTTTATGACCTTTCTTTGAGCCATTGGCCAAGCTCAGGTAAAACAGTTTTTTGACTAAACGAACTAGCTATCATTCCAACATGTCCTGTGGGATATAATTTCAATACCTTGTCAGTGCTTGAGACTGCATAATGTAATGGCATACTGCATTCTGGTGAAACTAAATGATCACCCACAGCAACCTGAGTAAAAACGGGCATATTGAGATTTTTTAATGAAATACGCTTATTCCCAACATACATCTTGTTTTGTATCAACAAGTTATCTTGATAAATGCCCTTTATCCATTGCTTGAAAAGCTCGCCAGGAATAGGCGGAGTTTCATCTAGCCACTTTTCAATTTTTAGAAAACTGTCAACGTATTTTTCATTATCTATATTATTCAAAAATTTCAAGTATTTTTCAACACCTTGCTCAAATGGCTTCAAAATTGAAAAACAGAAGTAGATAAACTCTGGCGGCATATTTCCTACCGTATCCACTAATTTGTCAACATCAAAATATTTTGCAATGTTACTAACAACTGTTGTATCCTTCCAGCCATCAATTACTGGTGCAGTTGCGATTAAATTTTTAACTCTTTCTGGATGAAGCGATGAATACACAGTAGCCAATGTTCCGCCCGTACAATAGCCCTGAATTGATACCTTGTCCACAGAAGCTTCATCACAAATAAAATCCATACAGTTATCCAAGTAACCATTTACGTATTCATGAAATCCCAGAAATCTATCAATCTTAGTCGGTGTTCCCCAATCAATCAAGTAAACATCAAATCCTTGTTCAAGCAAGTTTTTTATCCAACTTTTCTTTGGATCAATATCAAAAATATGATACCTATTTACAATTGCATATGAAATAAGTAATGGAGTTCTAACTTGTTTTGTTGTAAGTGGTTTAAAATGCAATAAGCGCATTTTATCTTCCTTGTATGCAACATCAAATTGTGTTGAACCAATACTAACCTCATGTGGCACAGAGATTTTCATAGGTGCCTCTGCTAAGTTACGACTAAAGTTTAGAAATTCCCCAATAACTTTTGGATCAAATTTATTCTGTGTCATTTTTTTTAGCATTTTTTTTAAATGACTCTAATTCTGAAATTCGATTCTTTAGGGTGTGGAGCTCCTCGTAGATTTCATCCATCTCCTGCTTCGTTGGTAGGTTAGCGGATTTTAACATTACATCTGTTATTATATTCCATCTTTTCAGAAGATCAAGTTCTTTCGAAATAAGTTTGTTATAGTTCTCTGAGAATTTTTTAGAATCAAACAGCCCAGTAAAGTTATTTTCAAAAATGTCTATCCAGATTCTTTTGTAGGCCTCAGTACCCTCCTCATTTGGTGACAATTTAGATACCTTTGATGCTACATCTTTTTGAGCGACAGACCATGTATCCGCTAATTGTTTATAGTATTCGATTAAAAAATTATTAAATCCCACAATCTCCTTGTTTGCTTCAGTTAGCTCATTTGTGATTTTCTTCATATTAGATGAAAGAGTACGAAGTGGTCCAACAGCAGAAAGTGTCGTAGGTTTGGATGACATCATTGCAATCATGTCAGACCAAAACATCGCTGTTTTTTTATAATAATCAGTGATGTTAGATTCATTTTCCATGTAATTATCCATAAATAGATCGCAATAAATAGATCGCACTAGAGACCGTTAACTATGGATTATGAAAATATGTGTGCGTTAGTTCAGAAAATTGATTCCAAGATTAGATTTGCAGGTGTAATTAACTCTAAGGGCAGGCTAGTTGCTGGTGGTATGGCACCAAGTAAAACACGGCTTGGAGATAGGAAAAGAGACGAAATGCTCTACATGGAGCTTGCACTAAGAGTTAAGATGAGACGTGAATTTGACGATGATCTTGGACAAGTAAAGTTCTCCATGTCATTTAGGGAAAAACTCATTGTGATGAGCTTTCCTATAGAAAATGATGTCTTAATGGTATCAATGGAAAGAAAAACTCAATTTGAAAAAATTTCATTTAAAATTTTAAAGTTAGTTGATCAACTATAACAAATCATCAAATTCAGCAAACACACCGCCCAAAACTAAAATTCGTTTTTTAGTCAATACCAAGATTTTTTTTCAAAATGGCTAATGTTAATTCTGGGTCAGCCTTTCCCTGTGTTTTTTGCATGACTTTTCCTACCAAATAGTTAAGAATTTCAGGATTCTGTTTTGATTCTTCAACAGCTTTTGTTTCCTGTTTTAGAACTTCACCAATAATTCCCTCTAACGTAGATTTGTCTGAAACATGACCCAAGTCAAATTCTTCAATAATTTGCGGTAAAGCCTTACCAGTTTTTACAATTTTTTCAAGGGCTAATTTTGCAGATGTTCTGGTAATCTTGTTCAATTTTATGCATTCGATTAGATCTGCAAGGTGCTTTGGTTCTAGTTTAGATTGTTCACGTTTTTCACGTGTATCAACCAATCCCATAAGATCTGTGGTAATCATGTTTGCAATGTCTTTTGCGTCAGTTTCGTTGTTTGCATTTTCAAATAGATCAGAAAAATATTTGTCAGATGCTAAAATATCTGCAACCTGTGGTGCAATATTGTATTTTGAAACATACCGTTCTTTTTTTGAGCTAATGTTCTCAGGCATCTGAATTTGTAATTGATTTTTTACGTTGTTACTAATATTGACCCACGGAATATCAGCTTCAAGATGATATCTGTACTCTTCTTCTTCTTCTTTTGTTCTTGCTGAAACAGTGATTTTCCGTTTATCATCCCAGTGTCTAGTTTCTTGCATGATTTCAATTTCTCTTTCAGCAAGACTTTGTTGTCTTGTTATCTCAAAATGTACAGCTTTTTCTAAATCGTGAAATGAACCAATATTTTTTATCTCAACTTTTGACCCACCTTCAATTGAAACGTTAGCATCGGCACGCATTGCACCATCAAGTCCAGGATCTGAAACACCCAAGTTTTCTATCAAATCTGAAAGTATGTTCAAAAAGTTTCTAACTTGATGTGGGTTTTCAAAATCTGGTTCAGTTACAATTTCAACTAATGGTGTGCCAGCTCTGTTATAATCAACTAGAGTTATTTTAGTTCTTTCAGTGGCACCCTCGTAAATCAACCTGCCTGGATCTTCTTCCAGCTGAATTCTTCTTATTCGGATTTCCTTGTTATCAATAGTAACCTTGCCTCCCCAACCAATGCTTCTATTTCCATATCCATCAGCATTTAGCTGAGTAATTTGAAAGTTTTTTGGCAAGTCAGGATAGAAATAGCATTTTCTAAAAAATGCAATTTTTTCAGGAGTTTTACAATCAAGTGCCATAGCAATCAGTGTAGCTTTTTCAACTGCTTTTTTATTTAGTAGTGGTAGCGAGCCTGGAATTCCCAAGCAGATTGGGCATACATTTGTGTTGGGCTCAAATTCCCTATAATCTGCTTTGCAGGGACAAAATAATTTGCTTTCAAGTTTAGTTAGCTGGCAATGTATTTCAAGACCAATCTTTGTCATC
>JAYGCB010000020.1:0-2114 GCA_046583565.1 Candidatus Nitrosopelagicus sp.
GCTGGCAGTATACCAAGCTAACCTACGTCCCCGTAAGAATACAAAATCAAACAGTATTATTTTTTTAGTTTAGCCGTAAGACTCAAACTTGACTGAAAAGTTACCATTTTTGTCCTTTTCTTTTTCTAGCAAAAATCCAAGTGGTCGTACGAAATTCAAAACACCGTCAACAGTTCCCTGCCATCCACACACGTAAAAAATTGTGTTTTGCGGAGTTATTTTTTCTCCAACTAGTTCTTCAAGAGGTGATTTTCCACCATTACTTGGTTTTAAAAATTGTTCAACCCTTCCAGTTTGACCAGTCCAAGACCTATTGAACCATTCTTGTGGTCTACTGATAGATGCTCTGTATTGGAAGTTCCATTTGTCAGGTCCTCTGTCTAAACTTTCTTGGTCAAAAGCTGTCAGTTCATCCTTATAGCTTAATTCATCAACATAGCTAGAACCATGCAAATTGATAATCTGTCTCTTATCACCAACATCATGAAGATGTCGAGCAAAACTCATGAATGGTGCAATTCCTGTTCCACCACTTACACAAACAATCCTTCTTTCATCCTTACTACCATCACCCATTTTCTCATTAATTTTTAGAGCTGAGCCAGTTGGCGGAATCCAAGATACTTCTTTACCCTCACCTGCATTAAATAACGCAGATGTAACGCGACCTGGCAGAGGTTTTCTAACCCATCTTATTACCAGCTCAAAGAATCGTTTGTTTTCAGGATGGGAGGCCATTGAATATGCTCTCCTAACAATTTTATTATTTTCACTTGGTATTGGCATTCCAACTGTAATGAATTGACCTGCCTCATAATCTGGAATCACACCATCCTCTGGAACAAGTCTAAAAACTGCCAAGTCCTCTTTCATTAACTGGACATATGTCAGAGTAGCCCTTTTATCAACGCCCATATTTTTTAAATCTCGTTATAGTGATTAATAAGTTTCACAAAAGTAAGCCATACCTAATTTCAAGCTAATTAGAAACACACTTGTAATTAATTTCCAATATAGATTAATAGAAATAAAAATGAGTTTATTGGTGCGTAATTATGCATTCTGACAAAATTAATAATTTTTCGAAGATAAAAAAGACTGCAAACCAAGGTGGTGGTCAGGATCGTATTTCTAAACAACATGAAAAAGGAAAACTTACTGCAAGAGAGAGGATTACTCTTCTACTTGATGAGGGAAGTTTTGTAGAAATTGATGCGCTAGCCACACATCATTACTATCAATATGATATGCAGAAAAAGAAATTCTTTGGTGATGGTGTAATTGGTGGATATGGAAATATCAATGGACGACAAGTCTACGTTTTTGCTTATGATTTTACGGTTTTGGGAGGTACTCTAAGTAAAATGGGCGCAAAAAAAATTACCAAATTGATGGATCATGCGATTCGTAATGGATGCCCAATTATTGGAATTATGGATTCAGGTGGCGCAAGAATTCAGGAAGGAATACAAAGTCTTGATGGGTTTGGTGACATTTTTTATCATAACCAATTGGCATCAGGTGTTGTTCCACAAATCACTGCCAGCATTGGACCGTCTGCTGGCGGTGCGGTATATTCTCCAGCAATGACTGATTTTGTTATAATGGTAGATAAACTAGGAACCATGTTTGTTACAGGTCCTGACGTTGTAAAGACTGTTCTTGGTGAGGAGGTTTCGTTTGACGAATTGGGTGGAGCAATGACACATGGTACCAAAAGTGGTGTGGCTCACTTTGTTGTAAAAAATGAATACGAATGTATGGATTATATCAAGACGTTGCTATCATACATTCCACAAAACAATACTGAAGAGCCTTTAACTGTACAAAATGATGATGATCCAAATAGACTGGATCATAATCTAATTAACATTCTTCCTGAGGACACACTAAAACCCTATGATATGAAAGAAATCATTCATTCAATAGTTGATAATCACAACTTTTTTGAGATTCATGAATTATTTGCACAGAATATTATTGTTGGATTTGCTAGAATGCATGGAAAAACTATTGGAATAGTTGCAAGCCAACCATTATTCCTTGCTGGCGCACTCGATATTGATTCCTCAAACAAAGCTGCACGCTTCATTAGATTTTGTGATTGTTATAAT
>JAYGCB010000007.1:0-10697 GCA_046583565.1 Candidatus Nitrosopelagicus sp.
AGCGAGCCTGGAATTCCCAAGCAGATTGGGCATACATTTGTGTTGGGCTCAAATTCCCTATAATCTGCTTTGCAGGGACAAAATAATTTGCTTTCAAGTTTAGTTAGCTGGCAATGTATTTCAAGACCAATCTTTGTCATCAGATTGGCACCTCAGGTAATTCTACAGTTTTTTCTAGTGCATATGCAGCTTGTAACAGTGAATTCTCATTCAAACTGTTTGCCATTATTTGCATTCCTATAGGTAAGCCATTTACAATCTTATATGGGACTGATATTGCAGGTTTTCCAGTAAGATTGGCTGTTACTGTATTAAAATCTATTAACATGAAGGATACAGGATCCTGAATTTTTTCACCAAATTTGAATGGCTGAATAGGGACAGTGGGGGAAATTAGGAAATCAAATTTTTCAAAAATACGTTCTATTTCAGATGTGAGTTTAGACTTCACTTTTAATGCCTTTAAGAAGTATTTTCCCGCGTGCCCAGCGGATGGTACAAAGCCACCAAGGATCATTCTTCTTGCAACTTCAGGTCCCAGCTTATTTCTTGCTTGTGAGATGTACGAGTTGAATTCAAAACCTTCAGAATCAAATTCATATCCATATCTTATGTTATCATATCTAGCAAGATTACTTCCAGCTTCAGTTGATGTTATAGTGTAATATGCAGCAACAGTATAAGGAACCATCTGTAATGATACTTCTTCACAGTTTGCACCAATCCTTTCAAATGTCTTGATTGCCTCGTTAGTAGAATTAAGAACTTCATCACTTAATCCCTCACTATTTGTCATTTCTGATATAATTCCAATTTTTTTACCTTCGATACCAGCATCAATATCTTTTAGATAGTCTTGATTTTTGTTATCAATAGTAGTGTTATCGCTAGAGTCTTTTCCAGAAATTATGTTTAGCAAAAACGCAGAATCTTCAACTGTTTTTGTTATAGGTCCAATTTGTTCTATGCTGTTAGCATAAGAAATAAGGCCAAAACGGCTTACAAGCCCATATGTGGGTTTTAAACCAACAACTGAGCAAAAACTTGCAGGGTTTCTAATAGAACCACCAGTATCTGAACCTAATGATGCAATACACTCGTTTGCTGAGACAGATACAGCACTACCGCCAGATGAACCACCAGGAACATAATCAAGATTCCAAGGATTTTTACTTGGTCCAAAGGCGCTATATTCAGTACTAAGACCCATCGCAAACTCATCAAGGTTTGTTTTTCCAATTATAATCGCATCTTCGGAATCTAGTCTACCAACAGCAGTAGCAGTATAAGGCGCAATAAAATTTTCCAAAGCTTTTGAGGCACATGTAGTTCTTGAACCTGCTATGCACATGTTATCTTTTACAGATATTGGCATACCAAAACATTTTCCCACATTTTGATTTGATTTTATCTTACGATCAACTTCCTTTGCCTTTTCTAATGCTAAATCATTCAGTTTCAAGAATGCGTGAAGATTTTTGTCTACTAACTTTATTCTCTCAAGTGATTTTGAAATAAATTCTTCAACAGTAAAATCCCCATTTTTTATGCCCCTTTGATAATTTAATGCAGAAATTGATAGATCCAAGTTAACTCAACTTTGGAGCTTTAACGTATTTTTCCTTGTAGGTTTTCAGAAACTTCAATAATTTTTTATCATACTGAATATATCTGTCATCTCTAAGTTCATCAATATCAGTTTCTTGAACAATTATTTCTTCAGATTCAACATTTGCCTTATCCAAAATATCAAAATATTCAAGCATTTTTTGAACCCTCTTTACGTGTTCACTATGGTCTTCAAGTTCAATTTTCATTAATTTTGCGACACGTGCAATTTCTTCTTCAGTAACCAAATTTTTCACCTATGGTGTTAACCTATCAACATCCCTCGGATAAAATGTTGTATCACGTATATTTTCAGTACCAGTTAATGCCATCATTAGCCTTTCAAGACCAATTCCACAACCAGCATGCGGTGGCACACCATATTCAAAAACGTTAAGGTGATATCCAAAGGCTTCAATTTTCATACCCTTGTTTTTCATTCTATCCTCCAGTTCAGATTTCTTTTCAATTCTAGTGCTGCCAGATGAAAGTTCCAAATCTCCGTACATCAAGTCAAATGATTCTGATATTTTTGTATCAGTCTTACTTACTTTCACATAGAATGGTTTTGGACCGATTGGCCAATCTTTAATAAAATAAAATCCACTCATTCCAATCTTGTTTAATTGTGCAGGATACAAATCATCTCCCCATTGGATTTTCGCACCAGTGGATTGTATCTTTTCTAGAAGTTCAGCATATGTATACTGTGGAATAGTATTTGGTATATCAGGAATTGTGAATTCAGTTCCAGAATTGTTAGTTGAGAATTTTTGTACTGCCAAAATTGATTGTTTTATAATTTCTTCAATCCTTTCCATTACATCATTATAATCAACATACGCTTCCTCAAAATCAATTGATATTGCTTCAGATAGGTGGCGATTTGTTCTTGATGGTTCAGCTCGAAAAATAGGTGCAATTTCAAATACTTTTTCAAAACTCATTGTTAGCTGTTCTTTGTACAACTGTGGGCTTTGGGCAAGAAATGCCTCTTTATTGTAATAAAAAATTGGAAACAACGCAGCACCACCTTCAGTAGCAGTAGCAATCATCTTTGGTGTATTAATTTCAGTAAAACTCTGTTCTGAAAAATAACTTCGTATTGATTTAAGCACTTCATTGCGTGCTTGAAAAATTTTTTGGAGGGAACTTCTACGCAGATCAACAGCCCTAATTTCTAATCGGGTGTCAATGTTTTTTACAGTTTTTGCATTTGGATCAAATGGAGGGATTTTTTCAACGGTAGAAAATATTTTGAGCTCTTTGGGTATAATTTCAACACCAGTAGGTGATTTTTCAGAAGCCTTAACCTCCCCTTTTAACCCTATACAAGAATGTGGTTTTAATTTAGAAATATTTTCAAATACATCGTCTGGGCACGAATCCTTTTTTGCAACAATTTGAATTTCTCCCATTTTATCAATAATCGTAACAAACGAAATATTTCCATGCCCTCTAACACTTGAAATCCATCCCATAACAATTACATCTGATTTGTCTAAATTATGACCAAGTTCACTCGAATAATGAGTTCTCCTCCAATCTCCTAACTCAGTTTCTATCATAATGTGGTTTTTCTGATTGACTATTTATTATGATTTTTTTACAATTTGTCACTTTATGGTAAAATTCAGGTTTGGTGTTACAAAAACTCTAGTGTATTTGTAGCCGGTTTTGCCCTGCATAGATACATAGTTTCATATTGTGTATTTTTTTAGTAATAATATAATTTGGTATCAATAGCAACCTTGGGCTCGCATTGTGCATTACAAGTTTTAAAAGGTGCCAAGGATGAGGGATTTAAAACAATTTTGTTATGTGAGAAAAAAAGGGAGCATCTTTATAGACGCTTTGGGTTTATCGATGAAATATTTCTTATGGATTCATTTCTAGAACTGTTTGAACAAAATTGTGAATCTATGTTACAAGAAAATAATTCTATACTAATTCCTCATGGTACACTAATATCACAAATGAGTTCAGAGCAAATTGAATCTATTAAAACACCTGTGTTTGGTAACAAGTATATTTTACGTTGGGAATCTGACAGAGCATTAAAAGAACAGCTAATGAAGGAGGCAAAACTTAACGTTCCAAAATCCATTCCTAATTCCAAACAAATCAATAGTCTTGTCATTGCAAAAAGACATGGTGCAGCCGGTGGAAAAGGTTACTTTCTTGCTTCCAGCGAAGAGGAGTATAATAAAAAACGTGATAAATTAGTTAAGCAAGGATTAATTTCTGGTGATAACGATTTGTATATTCAAGAGTATTCATCTGGTGTTTTAGCTTACCTACAATTTTTTTATTCGCCACTTAAGAACGAACTTGAATTTTTTGGTGTTGATCAAAGACATGAATCTGATATTGATGGACTAGCAAGAATTCCAGCGGAAAACCAACTTGCAACCGATAAAACATCTTCATTCAATGTTATTGCAAATAGCCCACTTGTACTACGTGAATCATTACTTGACGATGTTTATAAGATGGGTGAAAATTTTGTTGAGGCATCAGCAAAACTTGTTCCACCAGGAATGAATGGTCCATTTTGTATAGAGGGTGTATATGATGATGAAGCGCACTTTCACACATTTGAGTTTTCAGCTAGGATTGTTGCAGGAACAAATATTTTCATTACTGGTTCACCGTATACTGCACTGATTTACGATGAACCGATGAGTATGGGTCGCCGAATTGCCAGAGAAATTAAACAAGCTGAAACTGAAAATAAATTAAAAAATATTATAACATAGTCTTGAATTCATCGAGCTCTTAGTATGTTTAATTTATTAGCCATTCTACATTCTTAGAAAAGTGAACAAATCTTTTATAATTTAACAACAATCAAAAATAATTGCGCCATAAGATCACTTTGCCAGAATTAAAAAAATATGATATAACTCAGAAAGTTATCGAGGCGTTATCAGACACTGAATCTAGAACAATTATTTTTTCAATTATCCGCAGAGGTAAAACAGCAAATGACCTTTCCACTTCCTTACATATTCCGCTAAGCTCAGTTTATAAAAAATTATCAGATTTAGAATATCTGACATTGATAGAAGTTGAAAAATATCTTACCTCTGATAATGGTAGAAGATTTAAGATTTATCGTAGTAGAATTAACAAGGCAGAAATAATTATAAAAAAGCCAGAACCTGTAGTTTTATTATCAGCAAATCGAGAAAAATGAAAGGATTACTTCCAAAACCCACATTATTGGAGCTTGATGAATATAATATCAATCAGCGTATTGTTGAAGCATTGACAAGTGTTTGTTCACATGGGGTATTATTTTCAATTGTGGATGATGCAAAATCGGCAGTAAAAATATCCAAGGAATTACAACTATCTTTGTCAGCAGTTTACAAAACATTAGTTCAACTTGAAAAACTAGCATTAGTGGCGATTGAAAAGTTTGAGTTTTCAAATGAAGGAAAAAAAATCAAGCAGTATAGAAGCAAAATTAAAAGTGCAAATATTTCTATTAATGGAAATAAATTTGAAGTATCACTTAATCCATTAATAATTACGGGTAAAGAACAGTTTTAATTAATGACAGGGAAATCCTGCTGCATGCCTAAGATCATGACTAAATTCATGCAGAAACTGGTCTACGAAAGCTTGTTCTCCTTGTACCACGCTAAAGATATGTCCTTGATCATACCCCACAATAAATAACCCAAAGATAAAAACAAATGCAAGAACAACTATCGCAAAAATTGGTGTGGTACTCAAAGATCTTGTGGTCAGTTTGTTGCTTGACACATATCCACAAATTAAAAAGACGTATTTAAGTTATGGTAGACTAAAAACTGAGATCAGGTTAAATGAAAAAGATTGTTGTTCAAAAGAAGGATTCAGTTAAGCTTTACAAAATAAGAAAAACTTTACAAGAATTATCAAAAATAGCTGGAAGGGGCACTGAGTTAATTTCAGTGTATATTCCAAAAGGTAAGCAGTTACATGAAGTAATAACTAATTTAAGAGAAGAGCAAGGAACTGCCGATAATATCAAGTCTGATCTTACTAGGACTCATGTTGTTGATTCATTATCAAGAGTAATTCAGAGATTAAAACTATACAAAAAAACTCCTGAGAGCGGGTTGGCGATATTTTGTGGTGCATTACCAAGGGAAGAAGGTGGTCCACCAGGCAGTGAGGTTGTAAAAAGTTTTGAAATTGATCCTCCAAAAGATCTTAAGACATTTTTGTACAGATGTGATGATCATTTTCATGTTGATATTCTGAAAGAAATGCTAAAGGATGATAATCTAATCGGCTTTTTAGCAATAGATGCAAAAGATGCTGGGTGGGGACTATTACATGGAGATAAAATTGAGGTTTTAAAGGAGACCAGTTCTGGTGTTGCCGGTAAGCACAGACAGGGTGGTCAGTCAGCAAAGAGATTTCAAAAACTAAGAGAAATGGAAATAGGTTATTATTTTACTAGATTGGCCAATACCACCCGAGAATTTTTTATCGATATTTATCCCATCAAAGGATTGATAATTTCTGGCCCTGGACCAACAAAGGAGGAGTTTGTTAACCAAAATTATTTGGAATACAGATTACAGGACATGATAATTGGAACTATTGATGCATCATATTCTGGGGCAGAAGGGATAAGAGAGGCATTTACAAAATCAACGGACCTACTTTCCAACTTTAGGATGGTTGAAGAAAAACTGATGGTTGATAAATTATTTAAACAAATTAACAGTCATTCTGGATTGGGAGTTTATGGTCTTGATGATATTATAGATTACCTAAAAAATAATGTTGTAGATACGGTAATTGTTACTGATCATATAGAACTTGCTAGAATAGAGGTAAAGTGTAACAAATGTTCTCATACTGATGATAAAATTGTTGAACAAACAATATTGATAAAAACAAAGACAGAACTCCAAAATTCATCATGCTCCTCCTGTAAATCAAAGGATATCATAGTGACTGACCAAGATGTAGTGGATTATCTTGCTTTACTAGCGGCAAAAACTGGAACAAGTTTAGAGGTAATTTCAGGTGTTACAGAATATGGTTCAATGTTAGCAAGTTTGGGTAAAATTGGCGCTGTTTTAAGATATAATCCAAACTATTCCAATTAGAACATTATACTACAAAACTTCGTATTTTTTGCACTAATTTATTCAGTTCAATGTCTTTCATTAGTTTTCTCTGTGTCCATAATGTTTCAGTTGCATTGTATCTTGGAATTAAATGAACATGAACATGTGGTATGATCTGTTTGGCCGCTTTTCCATTGTTTTGTGCAATGCTAAATCCATCAGCTTTTGTTGCTTTAATTATGGCACTTATAATTTTTGGAATCTTTGAAAATAAATCCATAATTTCTTCAACACTCATATCTGTTAACTTTTCATACGGTTTTTTCGTAATAATAAGCGAGTGACCAACATCTATCGGATATCTATCTAAAATTACTATGTGATTATCATCCTTATGGATTAAGTGACATGGAAGTTTGCCATTTATAATATCACAGAAGATACAATCGGTCAATGTCACTTAAGTATATTAAATTCTATTATATATTGACATTAGTAATAACAATCAGAGAATATGAAATTTAGTATAGAAATTATAATAGGTGATAGGTATAACTCTGCTGATTCCTTAGATAAAGATCAAATACATAATTGGTTATTGAATATGCAAAAAAATGATATATTAAAAGTTGAGACAGAGGATGAATATTGGGAGGATATACCTGAACAACTTTTTGAGTTAATAAAAACATGTATTGAGAAAAAAAACTATCAATTTAAAATGGATAAAGGTCATTTATGGTTAAACGTAGAAATCCCAATTGAATAAAAATCAAAAATATCTTAAAATGAATGATGCCGGGTATTTTTTAAATTATCAGGAAAGCTCATAGACTAATCATATACAGTGTTTTTAATTCAAATCTTTTGTAATTTTATTCCAAATTTTATATGTTATATAGGGTTAAAATTTGAATTTAATTGTAGATGGGCAGAAGAAGAAGAGAAGAGCGACGAGAGAAACGGGAAGATTTTGCTTCTAAGCGTTCATCCATAAAACGAAAAAATGCACTTTTAGCTATAGGCGTACTTTCGGTTATTGGTCTAATCGTTGGTTATGCATCTTTTGTGTTTGTAACTGAGGAACACACTGGTCCAGGAATACCTCCTGGTGCTGGAAAGCTTGGTGATGAGCATGAGCATGCTTCTTTGTTAGTGAGGATTTTTGGCGATAAATTTGATTTTTCTGCAACGACTTATCAGATAAAAAGTTCATGGATACATTTTGAATCAAGTGATGGTGAAACTATTCATAGGCATGCGTCTGGTGTAACTACCGGCTACTTATTTGAGAATTTGGGTATTACAATTAATGCAGATTGTTTCATATTTTCTGATGGTAGACAATTTTGTACGAATGAAGATTATTCGCTCAAATATTACATTAATCATCAGGCTGTAAGTGATATTAACAATTATGTATTAGAAGAAGAGGACAGGATTTTAATTTCATATGGAAGTGAAAGCCAAGAACAGATTGAGGAACAATTAGAAGAACTCGATTCACAATTAATTAGTCAATAAACTGATAAGATATTACCAAAATCTACTAATCTAACCTTTTTTCAATATTTGGTATATTTGATCTAATTATTTCTAACATGTCTAATCGAACAATCTCATCCATCTCAACATTGAATTTACTACGAAAAAATTCACGATATCTTTGTTCTAATATTGCAACTACCGCACCCTCAAAAAAACTTCGATCGTTTTCAGGATTGAAAACAATTGTTCGAATATTGTGGTTTTCTAAAAAATTATAATAATTAACCAATTCATCTAAATTACCAAGGTCACTTCTAACATCCTGCATGAAATTTTCAATTTCTTCAGAATTCATAATTTTTGTAACTAATACTTACTTATGAGATTTACATTTTTAGAATTTAAATTACAGTAACATGTATTGAAGATGTTTAAAATGGGAATATCAAGTAGGAATGTAGTAGAAGGAACAGCAAGAGCCCCACATAGAGCAATGTACAAAGCTATGGGTTTATCTGATGAAGATCTTGCTAAACCTTTCATTGGAGTTTGCCATACCGGGAATGAAGCTACGCCATGTAATATTCACTTACCATCACTAGCTCAAAAGGCAAAGCAGGGTGTAAAAGATGCTGGTGCAACACCAAGGGAATTTAGTACAATCGCAGTCAGTGATGGAATTGCTATGGGGCATGAAGGTATGAAGTCTTCATTAATCAGCAGAGAAGTAATTGCTGATTCAATTGAATTAATGGTAAGAGCCCATCAATATGATGCGTTAGTTGGCATTGCTGGTTGTGATAAAAGTTTGCCAGGTACTATGATGGCTATGGCAAGACTGAATATTCCTTCTGTTTTTGTTTATGGTGGAACAATTATGCCTGGAATATTAGACGGAAAGGAGCTAACAGTTGTTGATGTTTACGAAGCAGTTGGCTCGTATGATGCGGGAAAGATTTCACTAGAAGAATTAAAAAATATAGAGGATACTGCATGCCCAAATGCTGGTTCCTGTGGTGGAATGTTTACAGCTAATACGATGGCATCAATTTCTGAGGCAATTGGCATTGCATTACCTGGAAGTGCAAGTCCACCAGCTGAAGATGACAGAAGAGAAAAGATAGTATATGAAACTGGTAAGGCATGTACAGAATTACTAGCGCAAAACATTAAGCCACGTGATATCTTAACATTTGAGTCGTTTGAAAATGCTATTACAATGTTAAATGCTGTTGGTGGTTCTACTAACGGTATTTTACATTTACTTGCATTAGCAAATGAGGTTGGAATAAAATTAACATATGATGACTTTGAAAGAATAAGGAAAAAAACACCGCATATAGCTGACATGAAACCTGGTGGAGATTATGTTATGAATAGTCTTGATAAAATAGGTGGAATACCACTGATAATGAAAAAATTATTAGATAATAACCTAATTCACGGTAATGTACTAACTGTCACTGGAAAAACAATTGAGGAAAATATCAGACAATATAAGGTTTCAAGCACATCTGATCAACAGATTGTAAGAGAAATTGAAAATCCGTTACATGGAGTTGGAACTGCTGTAATACTGAAGGGAACTTTGGCTCCAGAAGGCGCAGTAATTAAAACAGCAGGTGTAGAAATGACAAAATTCACTGGTAAAGCAAGAGTATTTGATAGTGAAGAATCTGCATTTGATTCCGTTGCGAATGGTGAAATTAAGGAGGGAGATGTAATAGTTATTAGATATGAAGGACCAAAAGGCGGTCCTGGAATGAGAGAAATGCTTGCTACAACTGCAGCAATTGTGGGACAAGGATTGGGCAAAAAGGTTGCAATGATAACTGATGGTAGATTTTCTGGTGGAACACGAGGATTTATGGTTGGGCATGTTGCACCTGAAGCATTTGTAGGTGGGCCAATTGCACTTGTCAAAGATGGGGACGAAATCAGTATTAACATTGAGGATAATAGCGTCAACTTGCACGTTTCAGAGGAGGAACTCAAACAAAGAAGTACTGAATGGAGAATGCCAAAACCAAACTATACGTCGGGGGCGCTTGCTAAATACGCATTTCTAGTAGGATCAGCTGCACAAGGTGCAATAACAGATCCAAATAATGCGAATATTGATAGGAAGTAGAATCTCTTAAAATGACAGGCTAACTTCAGAAGAATGATCTGATAAGAAAAGACTAATTTTTACTGCACTCTTTGTGGTTCTCGAGTTTCCATTTGCCCGTTGCTTGGTGGTATGCTTGATTCCAACCTAAATCAGTTGTACCACACCTATGGCAAGTCTTATTCACATTGTATAATAGCCGCAATTAGTTATAAGTGTACCGTACATTACGGTAAAAAAATAGTTAGATGATCTTATTCAGCTTCATCATCAGAGTCTTTATTGATGATCTCTGAAATTTTCAATGCTGTTTTAAGACCAATCAGCTGTGAGTGTATTGCCAACTTTTGTATCCCAACTCCTATTGAACTCATACAATTAGGGATCAAAACTAGATCAAATAGATGATCGAT
>JAYGCB010000049.1:0-9555 GCA_046583565.1 Candidatus Nitrosopelagicus sp.
AAGATGGCGCTCTGAAACACCACATGTTGGTGAGTACATACCAACAGATGGAAAGATCATAGCAAACAAAGGTAAAAAGACAATCAAACTCAAGGTTTCAAACACGGGAGACAGACCAATTCAAGTTGGCTCACATACACATTTCTCTGAAACAAACAAAGCACTGGAATTTGACAGAGAAAAATCGCTAGGATTTCATCTTAATATTCCATCTGGTACATCCGTTAGGTTTGAGCCGGGGGAATCAAAACATGTTGAAGTTGTAGAGTTTGGAGGTACCAAAACAATCTTTGGTTTTAGTGGATTGGTAAGTGGTGACTTGGAATCTAAAAAACAGGAAGCGATTAAAAATATCAATGAAAATAATTTCAAAAATATTACAGAAAATGTGGAATACGAATCAAATCCACTTGAAATTTCTCGTAATAGATATGTTGAATTATTTGGGCCAACAGTGGGTGACAAAGTCAGATTAGCAGATACTGAACTGGTTATGGAGATTGAAAAGGACATGATCAAGTATGGTGATGAATTAGTTTTTGGTGGAGGAAAAAGCGCAAGGGATGGATCGGGTCAAGCCAGCGGTGTCTTGCGGGAAGAATCTGCTGATTTGGTAATCACCAATGCTATGATAATTGACCCAGTACTAGGCATCATAAAGGCGGACATTGGAATAAAAGATGGTAAAATCTTGGGTGTTGGAAACGCCGGAAACCCAAATGTTATGGATGATATTGATATTGTTGTTTCTTCAAATACTGAGATAATTTCAGGTGAGCATACAATTTGTACACCTGGTACAATTGATAGCCATATTCATTTTATTTCCCCACAACAGGCGATTGATGCCATTTGTAATGGTGTTACAACCATGATTGGTGGTGGTACTGGTCCAGCTGATGGTACAAATGCCACAACATGCACACCTGGAGAATGGAATATACATAAAATGATTGAGGCTGTAGAAGAATATCCATTAAACTTTGGATTCCTGTGTAAGGGTAATGATTCACGGGAAGAAGCATTACTGGAACAGGTTAAGTCTGGTGCATGTGGCTTGAAACTTCATGAAGATTGGGGAACCACTCCAGCTACAATAAATTCTGCACTAAATGTTGCTGACAAAACTGATACACAAGTTGCAATTCATACAGATACCTTAAACGAGTGTGGTTATGTTGATGATACCATCAAGGCAATTGCTGGAAGAGCAATTCACACATATCATACGGAGGGTGCAGGTGGTGGGCATGCTCCAGACATTATGAAGATAGCAGGAGAACCAAATATTTTACCATCATCAACAAACCCTACAAGACCATATACCGTAAATACACTTCAGGAGCATCTTGACATGATGATGGTTTGTCACCATCTTAATCCATCAGTTCCAGAAGACGTTTCTTTTGCCGAATCAAGAATACGCGCTGAAACAATTGCTGCCGAAGATGTCTTGCATGATATAGGCGCCATCAGTATGATGTCATCTGATAGCCAGGCGATGGGCAGAGTAGGTGAGGTTACTACCAGAAACTGGCAGACCGCTGATAAAATGAAGAAAATGAAGGGAAGTTTGCCTGAAGAAACTGGAGAAAATGACAATCTTAGAGTAAAGCGTTACATTGCAAAAATTACGATCAATCCTGCCATAACTCATGGAATTTCTACTTATGTTGGTTCACTTGAACCTGGTAAAATTGCTGATATTGTTGTATGGACACCACAGTTCTTTGGAATCAAGCCAAAGTTGATAATCAAGGGCGGATTCATTGCATATGCATTGATGGGTGACCCAAATGCATCAATTCCAACAACAGAACCAGTTTATTATCGTCCGATGTTTGGTGCACTTGGAAAGGCAAAGCAAACAACATCAGTTACCTTTACCTCACAACTTGCACTAGATAATAAATTGGAAGAGAAGCTAAAAATCCAGAAAAAACTTGTTCCTGTAAAAAACTGCCGTAATATAGGAAAAAAAGACATGTTATACAATGATAAAACACCAAAAATCGAGGTTGATCCAGAAACTTATCAAGTTAAAGTTGATGGTGAAATAGCAACGGTAGATCCTGCTGAAAAGTTGTCTCTTGCCAGGCTCTATTGCCTGTATTAAGTTCCAGCAATCAGACGTCTATTACGCAGTGTACGTCTCAACAACAAAAATCCTGCTGCCGTTGTAAACGACCCAAACAAAATATTTACTAAATTCATTTCGCCGGCTGATGTACCAACCAATGTAAACAACATTCCAAGAACCATCATTAATGCACCCAAGCCAGCAAACATCATCATCGAAATAGGCATCTTTCCAGGAGCTTCGCCCTTGTTTTTGTCAGGCAAAATGCCACTAATTGCTGTTCTATAACATACACCGCAAAAGTGCCTTTGTACATTTCCCTGCCATGCGGATTTTAGGAAATAAAATTCAGTATGGCACAAGTCACAAGGAGCCATTGGGAATGTTATCCTGCCGAACTTTTCCCAGTTTTCACCAACCTTCACCATACAAGGCTTGCAGTAACGACCACCAATTCGGAACATTTTATTGAATTTGTATTTCCTAAAGCCTAAAGCCTCACCGCAACCATTACACGAAACCATAATAAAAAACAGATTATCTAGTTTATAATCTTACTAGTCTCTATTCGGCTTTTTTTCCGCTAAAGACTTTAGCGAATCCGTGTCGTGCCTCATATATTGGCATGCAGATGATGGTGAATGCTGCGACTGATACCCATACGATTGCAATGCTGACCCAGAATCCATAGAAGCCTATGTCAAAGACATAGCCGGAGAAGTACAATGGCATTGGCCATAAGATTATAGTAACAATAGTCAAGATGCCGCCACCCTTAAGGCTGAATTTAAAAGCCTTCTTTAATGTCGCCTCATCTATTGCGGCTTGAGCAATATTTGCTTTAACCTCTTCAGTCATATCCGCCTCGACAATTACCATCTTGGGGTTCAAATCTTTCCAATCATACTTCTTGTTCTGAGCCAAACTGACTACTACACAAATTAATCCAGATGATAAGATTGCTACAACGTTACCAAATAACATTGGGAATGCTCCACCAAGTGATGCAATATCAACAGTTCCACCTGATTCTGCTGAAGCAATACTTGTCCAAGTTATTAATGCTAAGATTACACCGATAAGGGCACCGGAAACTGCGCCACCGCGACTACATTTGCTCCAAGTAATTGTTAATGCGATTGGAATTACAGCAGAGCCAATCAAGATGCCCATTGCCAAGTATACGAATCCTAAGCTTAATCCCATGCCAAGTAAGATTCCGGCTAATGTACCCATGCCAAGCCCGAATACCACAATCGTGGCACGCGAAAACTTCAATAGTTGTTTTCCAGTTGCTGCTGGATTCTTGTATGTTCTGTATACATCATAAGTCATCAAAGAAGATACTGCGATTAGTTCAGCAGAGCCTGCTGAAGTTACAGCCATGAATAACATTACCAAAACCATGATTGCGCCAACTTCGCCCATCATTACTGATGCGGCTGCTGGGACAGTAAGTCCGAGCTGCACCTGCTCTGGCGTAAGCGATACACCAAGCGCTACAGCAGTTAAGCCCATAGTTGTTGCTAGTGTGAATGGAATCGAGAACCAGCACATTCCTCCTAGTAAGAAGCCTCTTACAGTGGAGCTTGGCTGTGCAGCAATTGCACGTTGCCAGTAAGCCTGGTCTACAAAGACAGTTCCAAAGTTTCCTACAATATTGATAATACCAAAGATCAAGCCACCTACAGAAGCCATTGTGAGATATGCACCCATTGCATTGCCCCATGTACTCGAATCACCAGGATCAGCGCCACCTGGATGGAAAGTTGGCTCCATAACTGGTCTCAAGTCTGCGGCTGCTGCAAGTTTATCATACATTCCTTCAATTCCGCCCGTAACTGGACTGATGAAGAATACCATAGAAACGAAAGTAAGAATTACACAATAAATGATTACAGTGTGCATATAGTCCGCTACAAATGTAGCCTTTAGACCGCCTACCAGCGTATAGACCATGACGCCTACAGGAATCAAAAATGCTGCAATTGTAATGTCCATTCCTGTAAGACCGTTTACAACTGCTGCGCCTCCAAGTAGAAGCATACCAGTTACAATCATGTTACATGTTAATGCAAAACCTAAGAAAATTTTATGAGTGCCATTACCAAATCTTGCCCTAATAATTTCTAAGAAAGTGTGAGCGTTTGGTGCCTTTCGTTTTAGCTCAATTGCCAAAATTCCGAACAAAAGAACCTGAATTGTTGCTCCTGAAGCATACCAGAATGGTCCGCTTATACCGTAAAGATACGCTACCGTAGAAGATTGAAGCAGTGTCGCAGCCCAAGTCCATGCAGATACGATTGCTGGTGCAGTTAAACCTGTCTTGATAATCCTACCAGCAGTGTTAAACCATTCTGAGCTTTGAATATGACCAAGATATTTTTCCTCCATCTTAATTTCTGCTGAAATTACACCTGCAAAGATTGCGCCTAATCCAACAACGATGAACCAGCCAATTGACTCGTCTAAAACCTCACCAAGCCTAAATTCGCCAACACCTGCAGATGTGCCACCAGCGGCAGCAGCATCAGGCATTAATGCAAAAATTAATGAAACTATGAACATACTACCTAAGAGTAATACTGGTTTACGATTCAACAAAATTATCAGAAACCTAGTGTATTTAACTCTAGTGTCGCCAATGAATTTATTAACTACGAATTGAGGGGGTTAACCCAAAAAAAATATTTGCGATATATTGCTAACAGATTTTTTTGATTTCTGGCATCTTATTATTGCCAATATCAAATCCATCTCGTCTAAGATATTTGAGCGTCAATTTATAGACCAACTCATCATGTCTCACTTTCTCTAGTAGTTCTGACCAAAGTAAATTTCCGTTCTTTTCAATTTCTGGCTTTAGTTCTGCTGTAAAATCCTCTGCCATTTGTTTACACTCCTCATATGTTTTACCGTGTCTGTAAGCGGTACCACCACTAGAGCAGCTGTCCATATATTCAACTAGAACTAGTAATGTAAAAACCATTATCATAACTAGACAAGTTTTAAAATGGCAACTTCACAGAGTCATCATGAATTTTGAAGCCAATGACATGAAGGTTTTAGGCGCAATTGTTGGTGGAGGAAAAACATTCAAAAATATAAGAGTAACCACTAGATTGGACAAGGACGAACAAGAAAAAATTTTAGGGTTTTTAGATCAAAGTAAGCTAATCACCGCTACCGAAGGCACAAGTTTTTTCGGTCAAGCGAAATTCTATTTTGCAGCAACTGATGAAGGCACCAAAAAAGTTCATGAATATATCGAGGAACTAAAAGGTGAATGGAAGAAGATTATTCAGTTTGTGACTGATGGGCAAAGAGAGGAACTTGATGAATATATGAAACAGAATAAACTTCTTGTAAATATGATGTTATTTTTTAAAATAATTAACTTACCAGCGTTAGGCAGACTAAATCTTAGATTTCTCATTGAAGGAAAGCATCTTTGTTATAAATGTAAGAAAGAGCTTGGAAGATTCGCTTTAAAGTTTTCAGTTTCAGATTGCAGAAAGCGTGGACTAAAAGTGCCAAAGGGATTGACAACACAGGATGAAATTTGTGCTGATTGTTTTGACGGATTAGCAGTACGCTAATCTTTTTTCGGGTTCATACGATTTTTTATGACTCTGAATAGTAATCGAATTATAACAAAAATTATTACAATAACTATTGCATAAATCCACACCTGTTCAGTAAATTTATCTTCATGCTCTCTTTCATCTAATGGTTTATCATGTAACGGTCCTGATTCAAACTCTATTTCCGCAAATACAGAAGTTGATGTGACACTAACAATCAATGAAAAAAATAAGATAAACAGAATAAATTTTTGGTTCATGTCTCTATGATTTACTACAAAGCTCTCCTAAAACACCGCTTAACGACTTTGGATGTATGAATGTAACCCTAGTTCCAGCAGATCCAGGTTTAATTTTACCTAAAAATTGTATGCCACAACCTTCCATTCTAGTTACATCTCCTTCTATGTTTTTTGTTTCAAGTGCAATGTGATGTAAACCACTCCCACGCTTTTCTAAAAATTTTTTAATTGGACTTGAGTCATTAGTTGGCTCCATCAATTCTATGTTTGCGTTCTCTAGGTGAAGTATTGCAATCTTGACGCCTTCAGATTCTACAGTCTCATACTCTACGTCCTTAACATCAAATGCTTCTTGGTAAGTTTTGGTAGATTTTTCTACATCATCAACTGCAATTGCAACATGATCAATTTTCAAATTAAAATATCTCCCTTGGTCTGTACTGACCAAAAACTTCCCTGAATGTGTTACTAATTTCGCCCGTTGTAGCATATGCCTCAACAGCATCTAAAATGAACGGCATCAAGTTTTTATCGGTCTCGGCTGCCTTCTGCATTTTTGATAGGGCAGATTGTGTTTTTTTATTGTCTCGTGAACCACGAAGTTGCTTTATCGCCCTTTCCTGTCTTTTTCCCAGTGAATCATCTATTCGTAAAAGATTTTGTTTTCCCTGTGACTTTTCACCAAACTTGTTAACACCAACCAGTACACGTTCTTCGCTGTCGACTTCTTTTTTGAGTCTGTATGCATTTTGCCTAATTTCTGATTGGAAGAAACCCTTTTCGATTGCTTTTAGCGCGCCGCCCATCTTGTCAACCCTTTTGAGGTAATTCCATGTTTGCTCTTCAATTTCATCACAAAGATATTCCAAATAATGAGAACCGGCCATTGGATCAACCGTCTTTGTAATTCCGCTTTCATATCCTATAATCTGTTGTGTGCGTAACGCAATCTTAGCCGCCTCCTCAGTGGGAAGTGCCAAGGCCTCGTCCTTTGAATTTGTGTGAAGGGATTGCGTGCCACCTAGAACTGCTGCCATTGCCTGAATTCCAACACGAACAATATTGTTGTCCGGTTGCTGTGCAGTCAATGATTCACCACTTGTTTGGGTGTGGAACTTTAACTGCAGTGACTTGGGATCCTTTGCATGAAACCTCTCTTTTAGAATTTTTGCGTAGACCTTACGCGCAGTTCTAAATTTTGCAATTTCTTCGAAAAATTCTATTGTGCAACAGAAAAAAAACGAAAGCCTTGGTGCAAAGTCATCAATCTTTAGCCCACGGTCTATGCAGGTTTGAATATATTCAATAGCGTTTGCAAGGGTAAATGCAATTTCCTGCACTGCAGTTGCACCAGCTTCCCTCATATGATATCCTGATATTGAGATTGGGTACCATTGTGGTACATTCTTTGCACAGTAAGCAATCATATCTCCTATAAGCCTCATTGATGGCTCAGGCGGGTAGATGTACGTATTTCGCGCAACATACTCCTTCAAGATATCGTTTTGTGTCGTACCTCTAAGTGCTTTGCCGGGAATGCCCTGTGACTTTCCAACAGCAATATAGTATGCCAAAAGCGTAGATGCCGTTGCATTAATTGTCATTGATGTTGAAACTTTTTCTAAGTTAATTCCATTCAAGACAGTTTGCATGTCCTTTAGTGATGAAATTGATACACCGACTTTACCAACCTCACCTTCAGCATGTGACGAGTCTGGGTCATGACCGATTTGAGTTGGCAGATCAAATGCCATAGAAAGACCCGTCTGTCCCTTTTCCAACATAAACCTGTAACGCTTGTTTGTTTGTGCAGCATCACCAAATCCTGAATACTGTCGCATTGTCCACAGTCTGTCTCGATACATTCCAGAATGAATCCCTCGTGTAAATGGATATTTTCCAGACTCGGTGTCTTTAGATTTTTTTGGTTGCCTGTAATAAATTGACTTTACAGGAATGTTGGAATCAGTTACAAACTGTTTTGGTTTTATTTTTTCTTTTTCCATTGTAATCACTTTAGTATGCTTTTAGATATGTTATCAGCAGCTTCAAATGGATCAATCTTTTTTGCCTGTACTTTCTTAAGGTATTCCGAGTAAGACTTGCTTGAAAGCAGTATTGCTGCAACCTTTTTGTTAATGTTGCTTAAAACAATATCATCAAGTTCCATTGCAAGCTTTTGCTTTTCTGACAATTTTTTATCCTTCTTCTTCTCTGTCATAAGTTTTTTTAATATTGTTATAAATTCGGGTATACCGTTTCCAGTCTTTGACGACATCTTAAGAATCAATGGGTTTTTTTCCACAGTGCCAATAAAGTCTTGAACTGATTGAAACAGCTGCGATGCACCGTCAAGGTCACTCTTGTTTACAATATAGATATCACCGATTTCAGTAATACCTGCCTTTATCGTTTGAATGCTATCGCCTGTATGTGGGTTAAACATAACAATCGTAATGTCAGCAATGTTAGAGATTTCTATCTCAGTCTGTCCTGCACCAACACTCTCAATGATTATTGGATCAAACCCTGCATACTCCAGCACTCGTATGCTGTTACGTATTGATCTGGAGACAGCACCAGTTGCACCCCTTGATGCAACACTTCTGATATATGTCCCAGAATCTGTTGATTCTGTCATTCGCACCCTGTCACCAAGTATTGCACCACCAGATATGTGACTGGTAGGGTCTATTGCTAGCACTGCAGGTTTCATGCCCAATTTTTTCAACTGGATTGATGTTTTGTCTATTAACGATGATTTTCCAACACCAGCTGATCCAGTTATACCTATAATCACTGATTTTCCTGATTTTTTGAATATTTTTTTAATCAATTTCCTTGATTCTTTTTCGTCATTTTCAAAGATAGTAATTGCCTTTGCGATAGTACCACGCTTTGCCTTTTTTAAATCAGAAAACAAATCCATTATAGATATACTGGTTTCTTCAATAAAAATGAGTTTGTGCCAAATAATCAGGAATTTGCTTCAATATCCTCATCGAGGTCTTTTCCAAAACCCTTCCACCATTTCCTAACTTCCTTGGTCACAAAAAAACTTTGTTTGAATTAACATATAGAACTACCGATTTGTTAAATTTTACTATAGATTACTCTTGGTTTCATTTCATCACTCAAATGAATTTCAGTTTTCAAACCAATCTTTCCAAATTTCTCATGATCTAAAGTAAATGTTACTGGCATTGTTGCCCAACCATATTGTGGCGTAGAATTAATTTGAACTGTCTCTACAAAAGATTGTTGTAAGAATTCCTTGTGGAATGTTTTTTCCATCCCAAGAATTTCAAGAGTTACTAATCTTGTCATTTCAGAACTGTCAACGTATTTTATCCTAACAATATTATTTTCTGGCTCGTACACAGCATCTACGAAAATTGTTTGCGATATCAATGACTCGTCTATCCCTGAATCTGATAACCCAGTGAACGCTATGAGTAATACAACAGCTACACAAACAACGCCAACGATTTTCTTATTCATTATTATGCAAATTCTTTTTTCACGCGCCGTAAAAATCTTGATCTTATTCTTACCCTTTCCAATGTTTGCTCCAATATACGTTCAGTTCCGGGCATGGGATTTTTCTTGAAAAATGTGCGTACATCGTCTTCCTGCTTATCATCAATAA
>JAYGCB010000120.1:0-1730 GCA_046583565.1 Candidatus Nitrosopelagicus sp.
GCTGAATTTTTTAAAATTTGGATAAAAACAAAATTTTCTTTAGATTTTGACATTAGATGTGACGAAATGATTACAAAACCAAGAATTATACTTCAAAGATTAGATACTCATTCACTACTAAAGGATCATAGAGAACGTGGAGACAACATTTATCATTTTTACTTGTGTCATTTTAGACCATTATGGACTGATTGTCCTTGTGAAGGCTATCATGCAGAAAACTTTGGAATGATGAGATGGGAAAAGCCAAAAAACCAAGATGATATATTGTTTTTAGCTGAAAAAAATTGTACTGTTGTGTCACATGTAATTTTACATGAGTTGTTACGAAAATCTGGATATAAAAGATTCATTGAAGATGTTCATGAAGTTTGGCAGCGGCATATTTTTGGTGATCTTCCTTTTGAACAATATGGGATAAATTTTAAGCCAACTACAAAAAAACCATCATTTCTTACCTCTGATACTAAATTATTTGAATTATAACTTACAGCTTTCACATTCTAACGATATGATTTCTGCTTTCTTCTTCTAGCACCTGGACCACCAAATTTCTTTGGTTCTTTTCTTCTAGCATCACCTTTTATGAGATATCTATCAAACTCATCAATCTTGGCTTTAAGATCATTTCTTTGAGTTTTTGTAAATGGATGTTCCTTAACGTCCTTTTTACTTTTTGTCCAGCCTATTAGTGCGCGTGTTATACCTGTAGCGGCTGCATATGCTTGACCCATAAAACCACCGCCACTAACTCTGACTGAAATATCTACCTTGTTTCTTAAATCTTCAGAAATTTCAATAGGAGCCAAAATTACTTCTTGAGCAACTTTTGGTTCAAACATTTCAATCGGTACATTGTTTATTCTAATTTTACCAACTCCTTTAGTAATGCATACGTGGGCTTTGGCAGTTTTTCTCGTTGCAAAATAAATCTCAGTTCTAGCCATTAATTCCACCCTACATTTTTACCAAGTTCACCCATGCTAACATAATACGCACTTGATTTTCTTATTATCGCTTTTTCAAACTGAACTTTTTTGAACGCTTTTAATTCTTTTGGGGCTCCAACATAAGCTCTTAATCTTTTAAGAGCCTCAATACCAGACGGTTTTTTCCTTGGTAACATACCACGTATCATTCTACTGATAATAGTATCTGGTCTTCGAGGATGAAATGGACCATGTTTTGGGTTTAAAATACTTGAGATTTTAAGAAATTGTTTGTATTCTCCAACAACATTACTTTTTTGTCCGCTAATCATTATCCTTTCAGAGTTTATAATCGTGACCCTATTTCCTTCAAGTAATAATTTTGCTACATTAGAAGAAAGTCTTCCTGCAACATGGTTTGTTCCATCTACAACAATTGGCGCACTAGATTTTTCAACAGGTTTAGCTTTTCCAACAGGTTTAGCTTTTCCAACAGGTTTAGCTTTTTCAACAGGTTTAGCTTTTCCAACAGGTTTAGCTTTTCCAACAGGTTTAGCTTTTCCAACAGGTTTAGCTTTTCCAACAGGTTTAGATGCAGATTTTCCTTGCTGACTAGCCAATTAACATCACATCTTTTCCTGTTGGGTATTTTTGAATCATGTCAGAGGTTTTTAGTATGCTTCCTCCGGATTGAATTATTTTTTTAGCGGCTGTTGTAGAGATAGAAAATGAGCATAAAGTAATTTTATGTGATACATTTCCAGTTCCAAGTACTTTGCCAGGTACAAAAATAACATCATC
>JAYGCB010000066.1:0-1732 GCA_046583565.1 Candidatus Nitrosopelagicus sp.
GATGAATGTAAACAAAAAACCCATACTTATCAAAGATTATTTACTGAAAATCCAAAAGAACGAGTAAGAGATCTTTTAGAAGATTATAAGAAAGAGCATGGCAAGGTGCCAATTTGTAATGCTGAATCAGACTTAGTATACGTATAGTTTTTTAGCAAATTTTACGTTTTCCTGTCTCTGTGATGTAAAAAGTGGATGTTTGAAAAGAAAGTGAATGAAGTATTAGGTTAATCCCAGTCTTCTGTATATGGAACTACTTTTTTCATAACAGACTTTGCAATATTTTCTTGGTCTGCCACGATAGCTATTTTCCATGATTGGCATACCACAGTCCTTGCATGGTCTATTCATAAAAAATAGAAATGTCACGACTCTAAAAACTCTGCTAATCAGCCAGAACTAGATGAATTACTATATGAGCAATAATTGTTAGTGCAATAATTCCTAAGTACAATTTATGTTTCCTTTTCATAAAAAATAGCAAGTAATCAAGTAGTAAAATGTTTGAGAAGAAAGTGAATGAAGTATTAGGGTAACTTTTGGTAAGGTTTTTTTGCTATCTCTTTTCTTATGTCTTCTAAGGTTTTGATGTTAAAATCAAGAAAGCCATTTCCTGTTTGTAAAAAATCTGAACTTCTATCATACTCATTCCATTTCTTTTTACTGTCTTTCACTAACTTAAGCGTATTATCAATTAGTTCTATAGCATTTTTGATGTTAATTCTATATTGTTCTGAAAGAGGAATCATCTTATCGTTCATTCTAAACGATTGAATTACATGATAATTAACTATACTATTTTTTCAAAAATTTTAACAGAAAATTGTAAATTTTTCATGCGATTGCTTATTAGTTAATATAAACAGGTAAGCTTAATGTTCATAACTTTTGGTATGGTTTCTTTGCTATCGCTTTTCTGATTTCTTTCAAATGTTTTGATGATAAAATCACATTACTTTTTTTCACTAATTCAAGCGTATTATCAATTAGTTCTATAGCATTTTTGATGTTAATTCTATATTGTTCTGAAAGAGGAATCATCTTATCGTTCATAATGTCATTTAGTAACTAACATTATCTTAAGAATTGTGGATGCCTGAACACTGGTTTTTATCTAGTTTATTTTTAGGGTGATTATGAAAAAAAGGCTTGGAGTCATAGGAGGAGGCCAGCTTGGCATGATGATAACGGAGGCTGCCAAAAATCTAAGTGAGCATATATCAGAAATCACAGTGCTTGACCCAACAGAGAACTGCCCAGCTGCTCAGGCTGGAGCAAAACAAATTGTTGGCGACTTTAAGGACGAACTTGCAATCCTAAAACTTGCAGAACAATCTGACATCATTACATACGAGATAGAATCTGGTAATACAGATGTGCTAAGCAAACTAAAAGCAAAGATTGAGCCATCACCATTCACCCTAGGCATAATCCAAGACAAATTTTCACAAAAAACTTTCCTTTCAGAGAATGAACTTCCTGTTCCACAATTTTATGAGATTACATCCTTGGGCGACCTACATGAAAAAATTAAGAAACTTGGACTTCCTGTTTTACTAAAGTCAAGGAGAGATGCATATGATGGAAGGGGAAATTTCAAGATTACTTCCTCGGATGAGATTGAAAAGGCATACCAGCACTTTGACGGAAAAAGCCTGATGGTTGAAAAATTTGTCAATTTTAAGATGGAAGTATCTGTAATAGCAGCTCGAAACACAAAAGGCGATATTGC
>JAYGCB010000006.1:0-1521 GCA_046583565.1 Candidatus Nitrosopelagicus sp.
TATAAGGAAAGAACTGATCATGGAATATATGCTGTTTCAGTAAGAGGTTCTCGTTCATGCAAAGTACACCTTGGCAGATTAGTGTCTTCTATATCTACTGAACTTGGTGGTTCTGGTGGTGGACATGATAAAGCATGTGGGGCGGTAATTCCAAAAGACAAAATTAAAAAATTTGTGTCGAAAATGAATTCACAATTGGAAAGCAGTTAAACCTAAAACTTACGACTGAAATCAAGCAAGTGTAAAAAATTTAACTATATCTTTTACAGATATTTACTCTTTAGACTGGCTTTGTATAATTAAAAGAAGGTTGTTAAGGTAATTTAGATGAATATGGCACCACAAGAATTAGAAAAAAGCGCTAGCCAGTTTGCTACAGCCGCGATAAAATATGATTCTCAGGGAGCACGGGGAATGGCTGTTACTCATTATCAGAAGGCTATAGATTCATTACTAAAATTAATGCATCTTTATCCTGATAGTAAACTAAACAAAATATACACAGAACGAATGAAATCATACAAGACCAGAATCGAGGTACTTCAGGCTAATGGTATTGGTATTGAACCAACAGTTGATCCTACAGCATCACCACAGGAACAAAAAGCAAGTCTAGCCAAGAACGCACAAAATAATTTTGATGATATGGTAATGAGAGAAAAGCCTGAAGTTAAATGGCGTGATGTCGTTGGTATTGATGATGCAAAAAACGCATTACGTGAATCAATAGTTTATCCCACAAAAAGAGGTGATCTTTTTCCATTGGGTTGGCCAAGAGGAATCTTATTGTATGGTCCACCAGGTTGCGGTAAGACAATTCTAGCTGCGGCAACCGCAAATGAGTTGGATGGTTATTTCATCAATGTGGATGGCTCATCTATGATGAGTAAATGGCTGGGTGAAGCAGAAAAAAATGTTTCAAGATTATTCAAAATGGCACATAGTTATGCAGAAAGGGAGGGTAAACCTGTGATTTTATTTATTGATGAACTTGATTCTCTGTTAGGTGAGCGAACAAATGAAATTGGTGGTGAAGTAAGATCCAGAAATCAGTTTTTAACAGAAATGGATGGAATCAACAGTAAGGGAAAAGATACCAAATTGTATGTCATTGGTGCAACTAATAAGCCTTGGAGTCTTGATCATCCATTTTTACGCAGATTCCAAAAAAGAATTTATGTTTCCTTGCCATCAGTTGAAGCCAGAGAAAAACTTTTTTTCCTTTATACAAACCCGCTAAAACTTGATAGCAAAGTACGTCTTCATACATTGGCATCTATTTTTGATGGATACAGTGCAAGTGATATCAAGGATATATGTCAGGCCGTTCAGCTTAAAGTTGTCAATGAAATGTTTCAATCATCTCAATACAAGGAACCAATAGATGGTGAAGCACCATCTAAACCAGCTGATATAGGAATGAAGGACTTTAGGGAAACTATGACACGACGAAAGCCAAGCGTGTCTATGGATATGATTAGAGCTTACTACAAATGGAGTGAGCAATTCAAGGCATTATAA
>JAYGCB010000029.1:0-5873 GCA_046583565.1 Candidatus Nitrosopelagicus sp.
GATTTCTCAAATACAGATTTAGAAAATGCTGATTTTGGATTTACAATGATAGGGGGTGCAAATTTTAATGGTGCCAGCCTGAAAAATGCAGTGTTTACACGTTCAATAATAACTTCATCAGATTTTTCTTCAGCTGATCTAACCAACGTGAATCTATCTACAGCAGAAATTTCAAATACAAAATTTACAAATGTGGATCTTTCTAATTCTGAATTTTTGGGGGCAACATTATACAATATAGACTTTAATTTTATAAATCTTGAAAATTCAATTTTTGATAACACTGTAATAATTAATGCTGATATGAAAAACGCTAAAATTAAAAATATAAAAATGAGCGAAGTCTTTTTTTTTAATATTGATTTTAATGGAGTAGATTTTTCGGAAATAGTCTTTGGTCACCAAAATGCATTTGCTGGTTCTGATTTTAGAAATAGTAATTTGCCTATACTCCAGCTTGTTGATACTGATTTTTCAAGTAAGGTTGGTGTATGGGACGCAAATAATCCTAACGAAGGAACATCTATCGGCGGTGCAAATCTTTCTAATTTGGACTTTTCAAATACTGATATGTCTAAAGTTATTTTCCCTTACCAAAATTTTTTTGAGGATTATTTACAATCAAGCTCTTCAAGAAGTGTAGTCAGAAATTTGCAAGCAGTTGATATAACGGAAGCTAATTTATCAGGCGTTGATTTATCAGGTAAAAACTTGACAATGGCAATTTTTTATGGGGCAAATCTTTCAAATGCGGATCTTTCTAATTCTGACCTAAGATATGCTGATTTAAGAAACACTGATCTAAGCGGGGCTGATTTAACAAATGCAAATTTAGAATTTGCAGATGCATCTGGTGTAATACTTGATAATACGATTTTAAACTGCAAAAACCATTCTATATGTGAAGATAATTGAGTATTGAAATGTATTTTGTTGCTCCAGCTGTTCTGATAATGACTATTAGAAAAAGAATCTAGCCCATTTCTAAGATATCGTGAAACTCTTCCTTACTGCGATATGATTCTGACAAATGCCTTTAGTGAACGTTTGAAATCATAAGTTGTGTCAGTTTCCTGACCATTCTCTGCATATTTCTGAATTACAGTGATAATCAATTCCTCAATGTCTTGTTTAGTTGCATTTTCCCAATTCATGTTTAACATTCGAGTCAATACGTGAAGTCTTTCTAAATTACGATTAATCGTAGCAGTTGCTAATGACTCTTTGATCATTTGCCTTTCATAATTTTTTAAAAGTGTAAAATTTTCAGTAGTACAATCACTCTCAATTCTTCTCCATATTCTTTTGCTGACAGCCTGATAACAATAGATTATCTCTTTGCTGACAGTAGCCGAGTTTGACATCATGTTGAGGGTACCTCATTTTTGCATAAAGGAACTATTGTGGGGGTTCCGTCCAATTCAGCAAGCGCCGGGAGAGGGATTCGAACCCTCGCGTGCAGATGCACAGACGCTATCCTGTATGAGATTTCGAGGCGTCCGCCTTACCAGGCTTGGCTATCCCGACAGAGCAATTGTATAAAGCGCCCTAATATAGTAAATCGATGAAAGCACTAAACAAAAAAACAAGAAAAATGTTGTTATAATATGGGCGTAAATATCAAATCACTCCTTATACGTGAGAAAACCAAACTTGAATCTTTCTCATCAAAGATTGTAGCAATTGATGCATACAATGCAATTTACCAGTTTTTATCAATCATTCGTGGACCGGACGGTCTACATCTCTCAGACAGTCATGGTAGAGTTACTAGTCACCTAACCGGTCTACTGTACAGAAATATCAACTTTCTATCTATGGGAATAAAACCAGTCTATGTATTTGATGGTAAACCACCATCGCTTAAGACTGCAGAAATAGAGAGACGTAAATTGGGTAAAAAAGAGGCTGCGATAAAATATGAAAAGGCCAAAGCAAAAGGAGACATGGAATCAGCAAGAAAATATGCACAGCAAACAACGTCAATGCAGGATACAATGGTTGATGATTCTAAACATCTTCTTGATTTATTTGGCATACCACATATTCAGGCTAGCGCAGATGGTGAGGCCACTGCCGCATACCTAAATAAAACTGGCAAGGCTGATGCGGTTGCAAGTCAAGATTTTGATTGTGTTCTATTTGGTGCAAAAAAACTTGTCCGTAATTTCACCAACTCAGGTAGAAGAAAGCTACCAAATCGTAACACGTACATCGACATAGAGCCAGAGATTATCAATCACCAAAAAAACTTGGATATGCTTGGAGTTACAAAAGAACAGATTGTTGACATTGGCATACTTGTTGGAACTGACTTCAATCCTGATGGCTTTGAAAGAATAGGTCCTAAAACTGCATTGAAATTGGTTAAAGAATATGGTAAACTGGAGGATATGCCACAAATACAGGAAGAATTAAAACAAATTGATTACAATCAGATAAGAAATATTTTCCTTCAGGCTGATGTGAAAAAAGTGGATAAAATTGAGTTTAAAGACACAAATTATTCTGGAATTATAGATTATCTTTCCAATGAGAGAGATTTCTCACATGAAAGAGTTCAATCCTCATTAAACCGATTAAAGCGTGGACTTGAAAAGCGAAGCCATACGCTTGAAAAGTGGTTTTAGAAGAAGAGATTTCGCTAGGTATTTGAAACCCTCACGATACTGAAAATTATGCAGACAAAGATCGGTGTAGAGTTTGAGATAGATTTTGCCCACACATTAAAGGGTCATCCAAAGTGTGGTAAACCACATGGACACACAGCTAAGATAATTGTCGAAGCATCTGGTGAACTGAAAAAGGGTTCCACGTATAAGGAAAACATGGTAATAGAATTTGACGAGATGAAAAAAATATGCTGGCAGACAATCGAACGACTTGATCACACGAACCTTGATGCTATGTTTGATTTCCCTACATCAGAAAATATAGCAATGTGGATTTTTGATAATCTAAAGGATAAAATTCCAATTTCAGGAGTTAAATTCTTTGAGGGTAGTAACAAGTATTGCGAGATTACAAAGTAAATTATGTTTTACAAAAGCTAATCAATTATATACATGCCATTCAAATGAAAATAAAATGGAAAATGGTACCGTAAAATGGTTCAACCGAAGAAAAGGCTACGGCTTTATTCAAAGAGAAGGCAATGACGATTTGTTTGTCCATAAGGCAGACATTGAGGGCTTTATCAATGAAGGCGACAAAGTAGAGTTTGAAATCGGTGAAGGAGAAAAAGGACCTAACGCGACAAATGTGAAAAAAATAGAATAAGGCTAAGAATAGGGCAAATTGCTTTTGTAATAGTTTTTTAATTATTGCGTATTAATTTGCTTAAAGTATGCTCGTTATTTTTATTTTCAAATGTTATAATATCTTAATTTTTATTTTTCTTAACTACTTCTTGCAGCTCATCAAAGGCTGTTTGAACTTCTTCTACTGCAGATCCATCTTCAAGCGTGCTGATATCTCCAATCTCATCATTACTCGCAATTGACTTTAAAAGGCGCCTCATAATCTTTCCGCTCCTAGTTTTTGGTAATTTTGATACAAAGTAGATCTGCTGCGGTGTTGCTATAGGTCCTACACCTTCTTTAATAGTCTGTATTAATTCTGACCGCAATTCATCACCATTTTTTTTGGCGTTCTCTTTTAAGACCACAAACGCAATAATTATTTCGCCCTTAACCTCATCTGGAATTCCACAAACAGCTGCTTCTACAATATCACTATGTGTTACTAAACTGCTCTCAAGTTCTGCTGTTCCTATACGATGACCAGCAACCTTTATGATATCATCTGCACGTCCAAGAAGCCAAAAGTATCCGTCAGAATCCTTAATCGCATAGTCGCCTGCATAGTAAACATCCTTGAACTTTGACCAGTAAACATTTTTGTATTTTTCATCATCATTCCAAAGTGACAAAAGCATTCCAGGCCAGGGTTTTCTAATTACAAGATAACCTTTCTTATTTGGTGGTTGCTCATTGCCATTCTCATCTACTACTGAAATATCTGTACCAGGAATAGATCTTGTTGTTGAACCAGGTTTTAGTTGTATTGTTTCTATTCCTGGTAGGGGAGAAATCATCATTCCTCCAGTTTCAGTCTGCCACCAAGTATCCACAATTGGACATGCTGATTTTCCAATAGTCCTAAAGTACCAACGCCAAACTTCTGGATTTATTGGTTCACCTACAGTTCCCAAAAGTCGAAGGCTAGAAAGATCAAAAGAATTTGGAATTGAATCGCCAAACTTCATAAACATTCTCAGTGCGGTGGGTGTCGTATAAAATATGGTTATACCATACCTTTGAATCATCTCCCACATTCTTGATATCTTTGGATAGTCAGGTGAACCTTCGTACATTACTTCAGTAGCACCATGAAGAAGCGGTCCATAAACAACATAACTGTGACCTGTAACCCAACCAATATCAGCTGTACAAAAAAATACATCTGAATTTTTTATATCAAATGCCCATTGAAACGTAGAGTACAGATGTGTTAGATATCCACCTGTCCCATGTAGCACGCCCTTTGGTTTCCCAGTTGTGCCAGAAGTATACAATATGTAAAGAGGGTGACTACTATCAAGTTCCTCTGGTTTACACTCTTGAGGTGAATTTTTCATTAATTCATACCAAAGAGTGTGTTTTGGTCCAAGTGATAGATGTGCTTCTGCCCGTTTTAATACGATTATGTGCTCAACAAAATCAAGATCTTTGGTAGCCTCATCAGCAATTTTCTTTAGCTCTATGACATTGCCTTTGCGAAATCCAATATCTGCGGTAATAACTAACTTAGACCTGGAATCGTCTATTCGATCTCTCAATGAAGTTGCACTAAAACCAGAAAATACGACAGTGTGTATGGCACCAATCCTAGCACATGCTAGCATGGCAACTGGAAGCTCAGGTACCATAGGTAGATAAATCGTAACACGCTCGCCTTTTTTGACCCCAAGTGATTTTAGAACATTAGCAAACTTACAGACATCAAGATACAGTTCCCTGTATGTGACAGTTCGTGTTTCACCATTTTCACCTTCCCATAAAATGGCAGGTTTCTGGGCATTATCAGCCTGGTGCACATCTAACGTGTTGTAAGACGCATTAATCTTTCCACCAACAAACCATTTTGCAAATGGGGGTTTCCAATCAAGAGTTTTTATCCATGGTTGAAACCATGAAAGTTTTTTCGCTTGATCATCCCAAAATGAGATAAAATCAGACTTGGCATTGACTCTAGTCTGTGTGTCAAAGTTATTTAAGCCAATTTCATACTCTTTACTCATCTATTTTCAATGATAGATGAACATTAGTTATTTCTAAATGTTAAAAATAACATGAAAGGTAAAATTTCTTGCTAAGCTTGCATTCTAGATAACCAATCTGGGTTATACTCAGATTGATGTTTTGAATCATCATCATCTTTAGTTGATTCCTGAGTTGATGATTCCATGTTTCCAACTGGGGGCTCTGGTAGTGTATTTTCTGGTTCAGAATCTACTGTTACAGGTGTTGTTGGTTCATAATGATTTGATTCAGTTATGGTATGGCCAGATGCATCAAGGTAAGAGACAGCTGATTCTTGTATCATATCTTTTGGGGTTTTGATTACTTCTATACATTCCACTGAAAGATCGTCAAGACGTCTTTGAACATTTTTGACTTCATTCTTTTCATGAGATAAGCGTTCAAGAAGATTGTTACAATGTTTTTGTATAGACTCGAATGTTAATTCTGAGATTTCCTCACTCTTGAACTGAACTCTTGCATCAAATAAAATTATTTTAACTGTTTTTGCCTGATTGTCTAATTCATCTAGGCGTGTTAGAAGCTGAGTCTTAATTTTTGCTTCAGCAT
>JAYGCB010000026.1:0-2156 GCA_046583565.1 Candidatus Nitrosopelagicus sp.
GCCCGAGCGGATTCTGATGTCCCTGCATCCCGAATTACTCGAACAAATCGAGGGACGCAAATCACCGCCGCTCACCACCACCCCAGCCAGTCCGGTTGCATTGTAAGGCACCCTTGATGTATCATGCCGGTCTTCGTAGGAGGATTCGAACAATGATTGGCGCAGAACTAATCGA
This sequence comes from Candidatus Nitrosopelagicus sp., assembly GCA_046583565.1. Lineage (GTDB taxonomy): Archaea > Thermoproteota > Nitrososphaeria > Nitrososphaerales > Nitrosopumilaceae > Nitrosopelagicus. The sequence goes on from JAYGCB010000026.1 coordinate 176, forward strand.
AAAACTGAATGCATTGATTGAGAAACATGGCAATCTACCTGTATTCAACGAAGAGGGCGAACCGTTGCATGATTTTCAGGAACAGAGTTGAGTTGTGGAGGGGAGGAAAAGGGTGCTAATGTTTCCTATGCTTGCTGAAAATACAGGAAAGACAGAATGAGCAAATCGGAAAAGTTTTGGGATCAATCCGCTAAATCATCAATAGTTACATATCCATTGCTTACAAGATTTTTAATAAATTGTTTTTTTAGCTCATCCACAGTTAGAGGCTTTTGTTTTGTTGGTTTAGTTGTTGTTTGCTTTATTCCCTGTTGAAGTAAAAATGTCGTAAGATAATCAGTACCCTTATTGAGGTGTTCAACTTCTTCAGATTCTACATTTTTTTGCTCATCATGTTTCTTTTTTCCAAATAGTAAATGTGCAACTAGCATATCTGCTGTATTGGCTTTTTCCTGGGTTTCTGGCAACATCGTTTTTGGGAAAAACTTGAATTTATACTCTTTTTTCTACGAAAGGAAAATTACCCTTAGGTAAAATGCGCCAAATGCAACTAATGTTGTTATAATCATTATTGGCATACCCTTGATAAGAAATTCTCTAAAGAATATTCTATATCCAAATTTTTCAGCAATTGCTATTGCCACAAGATTTGCACTTGCACCAATTAGTGTGCCGTTTCCTCCAAGGTCAGCACCAAATGCAAGTGCATACCATAATGGGTTATATGAAAATTCAGATAAGTTATCAGCGAACACTGGGTCAACAGATATGTTTTCAATTATTGGGATCATTGTTGCAGTAAATGGAATATTATCCACAAAAGCTGACGCAAATGCAGACACCATTGTTATAGTAAACATTGTTGTACCTAATTCTCCACCAGTAATTTCTAGTATATTATGTGCAAGAAGTTCTAAAGCACCAGAAACTTCAACACCAGTTACTATTACAAACAGTCCACAAAAGAAAAGCAGTGTTGGCCATTCAACATGTCTTAATGCTACGTACGGCTGTTTGCCAGTTATTACCAAAAGTACTGCCGCACCGCCTAACGCAATTATAGATACTTCTAGGCCTATCATGCCATGTAACATAAACATTAGAATTACAGCACCAAGAACTATCGCTGATTTTTTCAACAACATTTTATCCTTGATTTCTTTTGTTGCGTCTAACTCCTGAAGCTTTTGAACATTTTCTGGTTTTTGTTTAAGATCTTTTCTAAACATGAATTTGAAAAGTACAATTGCAACACCCATAGTTATAATGATCTCCGGTGTCATGTGATATGCAAACGCCATAAAATCAATTCCAGCTGCAGAGCCAATCATGATATTTGGTGGATCTCCTATCAGAGTTGTTGCACCACCAATATTAGATGCAAAAATCTGCGCTAAAATCAGCGATATTGGATTAATGTTTAGTATTCTACAGACTGAAATTGTAACAGGTACCATAAGCAAGACCATCGTTACATTGTCCAGAAACGCAGAACCAACGGCAGTAATTATTGCCAGTAAAACCATTAACTTCCAGACATTTCCATTTGAAATTTTTGCAGCTTTAATTCCAATGTATTGAAAGATTCCCGTTTCGCCTAAAATTCCAACAATCACCATCATTCCTAAGAGCAGCCCAATTGTGTTGAAGTCAATCGCGCCGATTACAAAGTCTACACTGTCATGCGGATCAAGTACACCAGTAGTAAATAGAACAATTAGCATTACAAGAGCTCCAAATAACGCAAGAGCAGTGCGGTGTACTACCTCAGTAATCAAAATGACGTACATGCCAATCAATACGCCTAATGTAGCCATCATTGTGATGGTCAGTTCCAGTCCTACGTACTCTGGAAGTGTAAATAACATAACAAGTAGTACTAGTAGAGCCGCCATTCCAATGCCAAAACTTCTCATGGAAAAATGAGAAGCGATCTCTACATCCATTACTAATTCTGATTTTTTCCCATATATGGCAGTAT
>JAYGCB010000028.1:0-5580 GCA_046583565.1 Candidatus Nitrosopelagicus sp.
ATTATTAGAATTTACACACATATTTAGCAGGATTTTAGATGTGATGTCAAGATGACTAGTACAATTTCTTACGATCTGATAATTGTTGGTTCTGGCCTTGCGGGTTTAAGAGCAGCAATCCAAGCTGCCAAAAGAAATTACAAAATACGAATTGGTGTGATATCCAAAGTCCAAGTTATGAGATCCCATTCAGTTTCTGCCGAAGGAGGAACCGCGGCTGTATTATTTCCGGAAGACGGTGATTCTATCGAATCACATATTTATGACACAGTCAAGGGTAGCGACTTTCTGGCAGATCAAGACGCAGTAGAACGACTTTGTAAGGAAATGCCAAATGAGATATATCAACTTGAACATTGGGGAATGCCATGGTCCAGACGGGAAGATGGTAAGATTGGTCAACGGGCTTTTGGAGGATATAGTTTTCCTCGGGCATCATATGCATCAGATAAAGTTGGTTTTTTTGAGATGCAGACACTGTATGATACATGCCAAAAATTTGACAATATTGAGTTCCTCAACGAATGGTTTGTAACCTCTATTCTACAAAATGGACAGAAATTTGTTGGGATTACAGCTATTGAACTGTCTAATGGTGATTTCCATGTCATTAAAGGTAAAGCATTGATAATTGCAACTGGTGGAGCAGGTAGGATTTACAGTTTTTCTACATATGGACATTCATCTACACCTGATGGACTTGACATGGCGTATAGAGCTGGTATTGCTCTAAAGGACATGGAGTTTGTCCAATTCCATCCAACTGGAATTATGCCTTCTGGAATCTTAATAACGGAAGGGGCTAGAGGCGAAGGTGCATATCTTATCAATAAAGATGGTGAAAGGTTCATGAAAAAATATGCATCCAAACTAATGGAACTTGCACCAAGAGATATTGTATCCAGATCAATCATGACCGAGATTAAAGAAGGACGTGGATTCAAGCATGAAACAGGAGCAGATTGTATGAAGCTTGATCTTCGACATGTTGGTGATGAAGTAATCAAACAAAAACTTGGTGGAATTCGTGAAATATCATTAAAATTTTCTGGTGTAGATCCTGCAAAAGATCTATTAGATATCAGACCTGTTTGTCATTATATGATGGGTGGAATCCATACTGACATTAATGGCGCTTCAGAACTACAGGGCGTGTGGGCAGCTGGTGAGGCTGCATGTGTCAGCATTCATGGTTCAAACAGATTAGGAGCAAACTCCACTTCCGAATGCATCGTTTGGGGAAAAATAACAGCCAATGAGGCAGTAAATTACATGGAAAGGGAACCGTCTGTAGAATCGATACCTAGTGATCTAGTAGATGCAGAAGAAAAAAGAATCTATGATGGAATTTTTCGAGGCAGGGGAGAAGTTAATCCATATGAAATAAAACAGAAACTTACTGATACACTAAATGACAAGGCATATGTTTTTAGAAATGAAACTGATTTGCTAGAAGGATTAAGAAAGGTCCGTGAGCTTAGGGCAATGACCTGGAAACATGTTGATGATCAGGCAAAAGAATACAATACAAATTTTTCAAATGTAATGGAATTAGATTCGATGTTTAGAATATCTGAGACTGTTCTAATTGGTGCAATCAATAGAAAGGAATCTCGTGGTTCACATGCAAGAACTGATTTTCCAACACGAGATGACAAAAAATTCTTGCATCATACACTAGCATATTATAATCCTGATGAACCTATCATGAAAACCCATCCAGTAACAATAACTAATTACAAACCCGTGGAGAGAAAATACTAGATGGAAAAAGATCGAAAAGAAGGCATCAAAGGAATGGCAAACCCTGGTAGGTATGGAATAGAACGTGTAGCGTATTGGTTGATGAGAATTACTGGACTTGGACTGTTAGTTTATTTTATTGGTCACATTTATGAGACGAGTAGTATACTAGATGGAAAAGCGGCTTGGAATTCAATGCTAGAATTGACACAAACAACTGAGGGTCACATATTCTTGGCTTTGGTTATTGGTATGTGTGTATTTCATACCGGTAATGGAATAAGATTGATGATTGGTCAGGCGGGATTTGGTTTTGGTAAGCCTAGTAGACCTGATTATCCCTATACCCCAAGTTCACTAAACATGAAGAATAAACTATGCATTTATGCTTCGATTGGTCTTGCTGCACTAGCTATGATGTATGGTATTGGAGTGATGTACGATGTCTAATGTGATGCGTGAAAGTCACATAATGAAAATTCATTATTTGACTGCTATACTAGCTGTTGCGTTAGTGATTGTTCATATTATGGTTAGAATTGTACAGGGATTCTCAGATTCACTGTTGTTTGATAATGTAGTTGCAAACTACCAATTCATTCCTTATGCAATACTGTTAGAAGCTGTCTTAGTACTCATTTCAGTGCATGGATTCAATGGCTTGCGAGTAATTCTACTCGAGTTAAAACAGGGACGTGCATATGAAAATGCAGTAACATATGGTTGCTTAGCAGGAATGATCATGCTTGTTGCATATGGTTCACGAACAATTATTATGACAAGTATGGGAATGGTCTGATATGGCAACGGTACATCCACAATTATTAAAAGAAAAATCCGAAACCGGTAAATCATCAAAATCGATAATTCTTAGAATTTCTAAATTTAATCCGAAGAAAGACTCTAAATCAACATTCTTAGAATTTACTGTTCCATATCAGAATTGGACTACTGTGTTGGATGCAATTTTAGAAGTAAAAAATTATCTTGATCACTCAATAGGTGTACGATATTCGTGTAGACAAGCTACGTGTGGTTCATGTGGCATGATCATTAACGGTAAACCAAAACTTGCATGTTTTACAAAGATATCTGAATTAAACTCTAACGTGATTACTGTTGAACCCATGAATAACTTTCCTGTAATCCGTGACTTGGTAGTTGGATTTGAAAGAATGTTCTCAACTCACAAACGAATTAAGCCATACATAATTCGTGAAGACTCGGAAATTACTTCAGCAACAAAAGAATTTTTGCAGTCTCCTGAAGATGTTGAAAAATACATCCAATTTGCGGGCTGCATTAAATGTGGTTTGTGTAACTCTGCTTGTCCCACCATGGCTACAGATTCCACGTTTATTGGACCACAGGCACTTGCTCAAGCATACAGATACATTGCGGATAACAGAGATCAGGGTAAGGATAAACGTCTTAGAATTATTGATGAGCGTCACGGTATATGGGGATGCCATTTTGCTGGTTCCTGTAGCCAAGTATGCCCAAAAGGTGTTGATCCGGCAATGGGAATCCAATTGCTACGAGGATATCTATTAGGATATAGAAAATAATTATTCTTTTTTGTGTGGGTTTGGGCTGTTGTTAACTTGGTTGTTTATCTGCTCTGCCATAAAGTGGTTTGAAACATTTACCTTAACATCATCAATACCATCAATCTTCAAAAGGTTGTCATGTACATCCTGGCAAATTTTAAACCCGAACACAGCTGGACAAAATGGACTGGTTAGATGCAAGTCAATCTTGACATTATTACCTTGAATATCAACCTCATCAATCAATTCTAATTCTGTGATTGACACGTTTATTTCAGGATCCACTATGGATGATAATTCATCGAAAATTTTTACCCTAACTTGCTTTAAGTCTTGAGCCATAAGCGGTAAATCATTTATGCTATATATAGTCATTATTACCCTTAAAGGCAATGTATCGCTCGAGACTAGGAAAAAATTTGGGAAAGATAACGTTGGATTATGTATCATCATTAAATGATGATGTAGAAATTGCACTCTATGACATTCTAGGAAGCCAAGCACATACAATAATGCTTTACGAAAACAAGATCATAACAAAGAAAGAGATAAAAAAAATCCTAAAAGGACTTGAAAATTTAAAAAAAGAAAAATTTGAAAAAAAATCCAACTCTGAAGATATTCATGAATTAATCGAGTCGCTAATAATTAAAAGGATAGGAATTGATGCGGGTGGAAAGATGCATACTGCTCGATCACGAAATGATCAAGTAGCATTAGACATTCGTATGAAAATTCGTGATGATATCAATATTGTCTGCCAATGTTTATTGGATACAATAAAATCGCTTGTACTATTAGCTAAAAAACATCAAGAGACCATAATCCCACTGTATACACATCTTCAGCAAGCCCAGGTGGGTCTATTTTCCCATTATCTTTTATCTTATGCAGATGCTTTGTTCAGGGATCTTGACAGGCTTTATGTTACGTATGGTAGGGTAAATGAAAATCCGTTAGGTGCTGGACCGATTGGTGGTACAAGTATACCAATTGATAGGCAGATCACTGGAAAAATGCTAGGATTGAAAGGCATTGTTGAAAATTCGATTGATGCAACAACCACTAGGGATTCGATGGTTGAATATATTTCGGCAGTTGCAATTCTAATGACCAATTTAAGCAGGATTTCAAAAGATTTTTCTATATGGTCTACCTCAGAATTTTCTTTCCTTGAATTGTCCGATGAATTTACTTCACCGTCAAGTGTAATGCCTCAGAAGAAAAATCCTGACATTCTAGAGATTACGCGTGGAAAAACATCCCAAGTAATTGGTAATTTAACATCTATGCTTTCAACAATACAAGGACTTCCGTCAGGTTATAGCAGGGATCTGCAACAGATCAACCCATCTATCTGGTCTGCTTCTAAAATTGTAATATCTGCACTTTTGATTATGGAATCAATGCTGAAAACAGTAGTAATAAACAAAAAAAATATGAAAAAGGCAGCCGAAGATGGATATATCATAGCAATTGATCTTGCTGAAAAATTAGTCCATCATGATATACCATTTAGAAAATCACACCAAATCATTGGACGGCTTGTCAAACTCGCACATAAATCAGGAAAACCTATTTCTAAATTGAACGAATCTGAGGTAAAAAAAATGATAAAAGGTAAGGAAGTTAGTTTGAAACTTCTTATGGAATTAATCCAATCTACAACAATTATCTCTTCACTTCATGATAGGAAATCTCAAGGTTCTTCTGGAATATCAGAACAAAAAAGGATGGTGAAAGATAGAATGGGAAAAATAAATGTATATCAAACAGGGATTAAAAACCGAAGTAATCAAGTGCAAAACTCGCTAAATAATCTAAATAGAAAAGTAAAACAATTAACTAAATGAGACGGGTCTAATGGGATTAGTCCTTGTAGTATCCCTTTTTTGGTTCCACTTGAAAGAATGAAGGCGTAATCTTTTTGATAAAGAGAAACTATTCTTACCTTTTCACATTCACCAAGAATAGATTTTCGTTGAATTTTACACGTTAGTCTGCAAGCCGCTTCAATTCTTCTGCAAGCAGTTTGTTTTCTCTAAATTTTTCTATCAATCAAAAATAAAATTCTAAATTCTAAAACTAAAATTTTCATAGTACAATATTCTCCATTGAAGGTTATCTTTTTTGGCATACATTAAAAACCAATCATAATTATATCCAAAACAATCATCATCTATAGAGCCAAAGATAAAATTTTTAAATTTTTTTGAAAACACTTTAGTTATGTCTTACTCGTGTATTTCTATCTTTTTTACATGATGAAAATCATATCAAAAAATTA
>JAYGCB010000023.1:0-7223 GCA_046583565.1 Candidatus Nitrosopelagicus sp.
ACAGACTTTGAGGTCTCGTACTAAATTCCGTATTTCTGTAGTTGGTACAACAATCAAATAATTTGGGTTATGGTGCTAAATTGGTACACGTATCGAAAAACTATATAAAATCCCCTAATGATCCGTTGATCACATGAAAACGGTAATACTAAGTTCTCTTGTAGTTCTTTTTGCTATAGCTTCTATGGTTGCAATTGCACCGGAAGCTTTTGCAGCTACGGTAACAAACGCACCAGGATCATCAACTCCAGGATGTGAGGATACAGCAGAAGGTTGTTTCATTCCTAGTCCTGTAACAATTGATATTGGTGAAACAGTTACTTGGGAGAACAATGATACTGCAGCTCACACAGCAACTGGTGGTTCAGCAGCAGATGGACCAAGTGGCGTGTTTGACAGCAGCTTAATCATGGCTGGCTCATCATTTTCTCATACATTTGATTCCGTTGGAACATACGATTACTTTTGTATGGTTCATCCATGGATGTCAGGAACTGTAATTGTTGAAGATGCAGCAGCAGAAGCAGCAGCAGCCGAAGCAGCAGAAGCAGCAGCAGCAGAAGCAGCAGCAGCAGAAGCAGCAGCAGCCGAAGCAGCAGCAGCAGAAGCAGCAGAAGCAGCAGAAGCAGCAGAAGCAGCAGCAGCAGAAGCAGCAGCAGCAGAATCATTAGCAGCATTAGAAGCAGCAGCAGCAGAATCATTAGCAGCAGCAGAAGCAGCAGCAGAAGCAGCAGCAGCAATGGCTGCACCAGCTATCGACGCAGCAGATTATATCAGTGCTAGTGGCGCTTCTATCACAAGCATCACTGCAAACGCTGATGATGACTCTGTAATTATTGTCATTGATGCGGTTGATGATGGTGAACTGAACGTCATATTGAGCGATAAAGTGATTAAAGCATTTGATGATGGAAGCTACTTTGTTCTAGTAAACAACGAGGAGGTTGAGTTTAGCCAAACTGGAAACAATCTAACAATTCCATATGAAGCTGGAAATGATACGATTGAAATCGTTGGAAGCTATGCAATTCCAGAGTTTGGAACAATAGCCATGATTGTATTGGCTGTAGCTATAGTCAGCATAATTGTAATAACTACTAAGACAAGAACATCTCTAATTCCTAAACTTTAGGAAATTCTTTTTTCCTTTTTTATTTTCGTTTAACCATTGCAATAATAGCTAGGATAACTCCAGCAGCTCCAAGAGATAGACCGAACACAGCAAAGTTGTATGTTGTTCCACCGTCAGAGTCCGTACTGGTTACGCTGCCTTGTGCTTTTATTAACGAAATATCTTTTTGAAGGGATGTTACTGCATTTTTGAGAGCAGCAACCTCTTGTCCTGAAGATGAGCTAGATGTTGGTGGAAAGTCAAGAACAGATGTACTTTCAACGTCTTCTATTGGAATTACTGTATCTATTTGAACACCGTTAATCTCCCCTTTCAGTTTTAGTTGCAGCGAACCTGTCTTTGTCGGAATTATCTTTGCATAGTAGTGTCCTGGCCGAGGATCAGTGTTTACGTCAAGCACTTTAGAAGCTCCTCCTGAAACAACAGATGCCTCCAATTTTTTAAATGCATTAGTTATGCCAGTAGATACACCTTCAACACTGCCAGGCTCTCTAACATCGATGGTAATAGCATTCAAGATACCCACAACCGGAGGCTCATCTTGCCAACCGACTTCAATCTCATAAGGATCCACTTGAATGGTTGTATGTGCATACGCAAAAGTAAAACTAAATCCTAAAACAGCCAAACCCATAATTGTAAAAAGTGCATATTTCACGATTTGCAAAACAAGTGCATGTGTTATTATCTTTACTAAAATGGTACAACTTTAGAATTGGCAATTCTTTAAATTGTGAACATAGTGGTTTTATGTAAAATGAACAAGTTGCTTTTTTTACCATTTTTGATTTTGATTATTGGAATACCATCAGCTTATGCCCATCCGTTTTTGGTAGATTCAGAACCAGGACAGGGACAAAATGCAGCGGTTGGAACAACGCAAATCATTGTTTTTTATTCTGAAGCAATTGAGATTGATTTTTCTGAACTCAAGGTGTTTGACAGTAACGGAAACAAAATCGATAACATGGATACCGCCTATTATGAGGGAGAAAGTTCTCTAGTAATTACAACGCCATCACTAGAGGATGGCGTCTATACTGTGACAAGTAAGGTGCTTTCAAAGATAGACGGCCATTTGGTACAAGCTGCTATCATCTTCGGTGTTGGGGAGACACAAGTTGATCTCTCACTTCTAGAAGCGCAAGAAGAATCGGAAATAACATTTCTGCCTGAAGCGGCAGCCAGATTTCCAGGAATAATAGGTCAGACGGTTGTTTTAGGATCTGTTATCTCTGGTATTGTAATTTGGGGTACACAGCGAAAGCGTTTTGGAAAAGAAAGTCGTGACTTGGTAAACCAGGCATATCGTCACAAGTTTGCAAAGCTAACTGGAATCAGTCTTGTTGCAGTGTTTGCATCTAATTTTATCATCCTAGCTGTTCAGACTCTTCGGCTTGAAACATCACCTATTGATGTAATAGATACTGCCTTTGGAACTACGTGGCTAATTCGGATGATCATTACCATCATTCTTCTTGGTATCTGGTTTTGGATGGAGAGAAAACCACACCTTTCACCTAAAAAACACATACCAATGCTTGCCGCATCGTTGGTACTAATATTTACAACAACTATGATGGGGCATGGAGCAGCAACTGAGCTTACAGCACCGATCATACTTGATTATGTACACAATTTATTGGCATCAGTGTGGATTGGAGGCGTAATTTTCTTTGGTTTTGTATTATTGCCTACACTTGCCAGCTTAGACGGAATACAAAAAGCGAAGGTGACACTCGCAATGCTGCCTCGTTATTCTGGAATGATTACAATTGCATTAGGCATACTAATAATCACAGGACCAACACTATTGTGGTTCTTGGAGAGTGATGTTGCATCTCTGACAAATTCAACCTATGGTTCCTTGATAATCGCAAAAATTATGCTGGCTATAGTGTTGATTGGTTTTGGCGCATTTTACCAATTTAAAATTCAAAGACAAGCGGAAAGAAATCTAAAGTCAGGCAAAACATTCACATTTAACAAACTTTCAAAGCCTCTCAAGGCTGAAGCCATGGTTGGCATTGCGCTTCTTGGTGTTGTAGCTCTTCTTGTTAATTCTTCTCTGCCAGCTGGGGAGATTCAGACAGTAGATGCACAGGGTATAACGTTAGGATTTTCATCTACCTTATTTTCGGAACAAGCAAAGTTTGATGTTTCTGTTATACCTTTAGGCGTAGGCCCAAATACAATCAGTGTTCTAGTTTCAAATGTTTCTGGTGAACCATTACCAGATATTTCTGGTTTGAAGATCAAAGTTTCTAATCCACAAAGAAACATTGCACCAATTGAAATTTCAATAACTGAGCTAAAATCAAACGATGGAACAACACGATATGAGGGAGATGCCACATTTGGATTTGCTGGAACATGGGAAATAGAAGTTGAAGCACAAAGGACTCAAACTGTAAATGAAAGCGTGATATTCACTGTCTTAGTCAAACCAACGCTTTCAGAGATTCGTACTGAAATTACGGAATATGATTTTCCAGATCCTGACACTGCTCCACTTTATCCTAGATTTGATGGTGATAACACAATTTGGATCAGTGATGCAGCAAAGCCAAGGATTTGGGAATTTAGTATAGATGATCAACAATTTAGATCACATGAATTTAACGGACTCACTACAATATTTCTCGACATAGATCAAAATGGTAAGATTTGGTTTACTGATACGCCGAATTCTATGATTGGAAGCTTTGATCCAAAGACAAAAAAATTTGAAACGATAAAGATCCCACTACTGGATGCAATTTCTGAGCAATCAATACCAATAGCGGTCAAGGCTGATTTTCAAAATAGAATCTGGGTTGCACTAGTAGACAAACACAGATTGCTAGTATACAACCAAAATACCAACGAGTTTGAAAAATTCCTTCAGATTCAAACAGAAGAGGCTGGTCCATCTGCTCTTTTAGTTGATGACAGTGGCAATGTATGGTTTGCAGAGGCATTATCAGGTAAGATTGGAATGGTAGATTCCAAGACTTATCAGATTACTGAATTTGCACCAGATCCTTTACTGGATGAACCGTTTGCTTTACTGTTCGACAAATCTGGTTCGTTATGGATAGCCGAACATATTGGACCAGGGATAACAAAATTTGATCCAATTCTAGAAACATTTGAACGTGTTAAGGCTCCCAATCCAGAATCTCTTCCTTTTGGTATGGCTATTGACAAGTATGACAATATTTGGTTTGGGCAACACATTACTGATGAACTAGCGGTATATGATCCCTATAATGATCAATTAATTGAGGTTCCTATTCCAACTCCGGAAAGCTTTACACAGTTTATAACAGCCGATAATGATGGCAACATTTGGTTTGTAGAGCAAAGAGGAAAAAAGCTAGGGATGGTCTCAATTTCTAGTGTTCCTGGACAGGCAAAAGTTGTAATTGATGGTAGTGACGAGTTTGATTTCAACTATGCGGAAATTGTATCACCATTAATTGCAGGCGGTATTGTAATTTCATCACTTTTCTTTGTCAAAAGTGTTCATGACAAAAGAAGAATCGACGAATTACTACAAAACGACATTACGAAATCGTCATGATTCCGTTTGATATGAGCCACTGAAGTCCAGAAACAAACGAACTATCGTCAATCTGTCCGTCAGCCCACCATCCTGCATTGTTTTTGATCCAGCCGGGAATGACATTGTCAGATCCCGCTCCCTGTTCAGTTGGCGGTATAGTCATGATTTTATTTGATATGAGCCACTGAAGTCCAGAAACAAACGAACTGTCGTCAATCTGTCCGTCAGCCCACCATCCTGCATTGTTTTTGATCCAGCCGGGAATGGAAGTTTGTGCTTGTCCGATATTCATTGTGAACGAAGCAGTTTCAAGAGGTATAGGCATAAACAGAATTCCTTCAACTTGAATGTCTATCTGATGTAAACCATTTTCAGAAAATTGCACTGGAATAGTTACGTAACCTGGAGATGTATGTGTCAAACGAATGGGTCCAAAAACATAATCTCCATCATTTGTAACAGTTACTCTATAGTCTATATGCTCTTGAATCCTGTCAGTGCCTGGTTTTAGAAAGCTAATCTTTAGTTTTGTAGGTTCAACAGTATTTGGAATTTCAGGTATAGTGTAAATTCCTACATCAAGTGTTTCATCACTAGTTGAAACGATCTGATCGTATTCAACTGCAAATGCTGGATAAACCATTAAAGGAAACAAAAGCAATACAAAAAGTAATTTCAATATATCACATTTTTTCTACTGATTAAAAATTGTATGTGTTTTAATCACTAAATTTTCTTCATGATAATTATTCACAGCTTTAAATAATCAAAACCACATATTATGATAGTTGTACAACAAAGTCATCATACTGAGTGTGTTGGTTGCTCTTACTTGTATTCCACTGTTTAATGATGATGTGTTTGGACATGGACTGGGTGCAGATCAGGCACCACCAATCAGCTTTGCTGGAATGCAGGTTACAGTTTCTACAATGATGAGTCCATCAGATTTCACTGTAGGTAAAGTTGACAGAGCTAATTTGCAGATACGATTCTTTGATCAAAGTACGGATACAAACCTTGAATCTGTTACATACAGAGTTGAGATATTTCAAAGTGGTGAACTTTTAGCAAGAGAATATTTCTATGATAAAGATGGAGAGCTAAATGTACAGATCAGACCAAAGGGAGGATGCTTTGAACCAGACCCTTGGAGATGTACCATCTATTATGGAGATAGAGAACCTATCAGTGGGGGTCTACAAAGTCGTGGAACATCAGTTCCTGTAATTCAAGGTCCGATCTTTACAAAGGGTGGGCTTTACAACATTCAAGTAATCATTGAAGGTGCAACCAGTCCCAAAACCTTAGTAGCTGAACCATTAGAGTTTAGCACATTTGTAAGTGTGGCACAAGACCAGTTCTTTTCAATCCCTGAAGCAAGTGCTGACGTTCCTATAACCATAAAGACGTATTATGATGATATTTCAGAGTTCAAATTCAATGTATCTGACAAATCGATTTCATTTAAAATGCCGTTTGACTGGTCACCAGATTACATTGATCTAGTAGCTGTCGTTCATGAAGAGATACGTTTTCCAAAAAGTTACGAGCCATATAGCTCTGAGAAAGACTTTGTTGGATATGTAGATGGCGTGCAAGTTGACAACCGTGCTCTTCTAGTTGATCCATATTCATCGGAGACTGAAAATATAATACATTTTTTAGTTACTGGGAACGAGCTCAAAAGAATCAACGAGGAATTGGGTTCTGATCATTATAGCAAAAACGAAATGTTCTTTGAACTTGTACCTAAAGGTCAAACAACAGAAAATGGGTTTTCCACTACATTTGAAAATGGATACAAGGCTACTGTAGCGTGGAAACGGACTTACGGAGCAGGTACTGATGTGCCATTTGAGATTACATTTTTTGATGCCGATGGAGAATTGGTAAAAGACATCAACTACGCAATCTCGGTCTCTGATCCTAATGGAGAAACAATCTATCAAAATCTAGGAGACGAAGCAAAACCATACTTAGGCATAAAGGCGTCAGAGGGTATTGATACTCAAGAGATCCACATAGCGTCAGAAGGAATTCACAGTATGACTTTGGCAATAACCGGAACTGGTATTTCAAACTGGGAAAGTTTTGTTATAGCTAAAACAGCGTTTGAGATTGGAAAAGCTGGAGAACTTTCTGCCCCAGTTCCCACACCAACTGCACAAACTTCCATTCCCGGCTGGATCAAAAACAATGCAGGATGGTGGTCTGATGGAATGATTGACGACTCTTCTTTTATTTCTGGTATACAATGGCTAATTTCAAATGGTGTGATGAACATACCACCAACTGAGCAGGGAGCAGGATCTGACAATGTAATTCCCAGCTGGATAAAGAACAACGCAGGATGGTGGGCTGACGGACAGATTGACGACAGTTCGTTTGTTTCTGGACTTCAGTGGCTCATATCAAACGGAATCATGACGATTTCGTAATGTCGTTTTATGAAATATTATTATTCATATGACTGTGTGAGATAATCAGTCTATGTTACCAATCAAGGATGAAAATCCCCATCCACCAGGATTCAAGCCCAAG
>JAYGCB010000060.1:0-9207 GCA_046583565.1 Candidatus Nitrosopelagicus sp.
AGTTAATATTAAATCAAGAACTGTTGTAGAACTAAAAGATAATGTAAAACCAACTGGCCGAGAGACTACATCGAGTAGTTCTCTGTTTAGTGGCTCGAATAATAAAAAACTGGGTATTTTAGCAGGAGTAGCTGCCGCGATAGCTTTAGTTGTAGTTGTAGGATTTTCTGCTTCAACGGATCAGATTGACATAACAACTGTTACTGATATTATACCTAGTTCAACCCCACAGATAATCATAAATGTTGATGGATCTTCATACAAAACGGCTGACATAATTTCTATATCAGGCAGTATAAAATCTGCTGATGGAAAAAGTGTTGAATTATCGATAGAAAATACTAGTGGAGATAAAATATGGAGAGAGTATATTGACATAAAAAATAATGGGCAATTCTCTACACTCATTATAGCTGCTGGGTTTGGATGGGATGATAGTGGTACCTACGTACTAAAGGCTCAACATAATGAGCTAGAAAACAAAATTAAATTTAGTTTCAGTGCATGACAAATTAAACTAAACTAAATCCTCATCATTCCATGTTAATCTATATTTTGCCACAGTACGCATGTATTTGATCTTAGCGCCTTTTCTGAATGTAAGTTTTCGTTCTTTAAGCGATATGTCACATATCTTCAAAACTACGCCATTACTAATCACTTCAAAAATTGTTGGATTAGCAGATATTTGTTTCCAAGAATCAGTAGGAAAATCTAGGTAACGCGTAGTATGAAGGAGACCCATAATAAATAATTGAATTTATTACCTATAGTCTTTTGTTTAATTAATTTTTCATAACTGCCTAAACTAGCTTAAAGATTTCAACCATCGATGATAAATTATGTAACCAATTATGAAAAAAACTTCATCGAAAATATCTTGCATGAAAAAGAATGAAATCGATAACGAATTTTATACAAATTGTTTAGTATATTTTGATGCATTAAGAAAATCAGGCAGATCAGATGATATTTTCAGGGATGAGTATTTCTTTACATTACCAGCTATTTCTAATAGCAATTAAAAATACTAGTTTTACAAAGATTTAGGAATATGAAATTTTATCACAAATCATGAAAAAATATCCATCTATGAAGTCTATCAAACAAAATGTCCTGATTTGTAAAAAATGTAATTTATGTAATGATAGAAAAAATGCAGTTCCAGGAAAAGGAAACCAAAATGCTGATATTGTTTTCATCGGAGAAGCTCCTGGAAAAAACGAAGATCTTCTTGGTGAACCATTTGTTGGTATAGCGGGAAAAAAACTTGACGAAGCACTGAAAAATTCTGGATTGGTAAGGAATGAGGTATATATTACAAATATTGTCAAATGCAGACCGCCAAAAAATAGGGCGCCTAATGATACAGAAAGAATGATGTGTAGTGATTACCTAGAAAATGAGCTAACAATTATCAAGCCAAAAATAATTTGTTTAATGGGAAATACCGCTTATCATTCAATTTTAGATGGAAAAGAAATTTCAAAAAATCATGGTAGATTAATCCATAAAAATAATCGTGTATATTTTGTTACTTTCCATCCAGCAGCAATAATTTACAATCAAAAACTTGGAAAAATTTTTAGTGCTGACATTAAAAAGATGGTAAGTATACTACAAAAATTAAATAAAAAACATAGAGATTAAAATGAGAATTTTGTCTAGAAAGTTTTATAATAGAGATACTGTGCAAGTTGCAAAAGATCTCTTGGGTAAAACATTGGTAAGAAAAATTGGAAAACAAAAATTAACTGGCACCATCATAGAAACAGAAGCATACAAGGGGAAAAATGATCCCGCTAGTCATGCATCTAAGAAAAAAACTGAAAGAAACAAGGTAATGTTTGGTCAAGTTGGGTGGTCATATGTTTATTTCACCTATGGCATGCACTATTGCTTTAATGTTGTTGCAAAAAAAGATGGTGAAGAATCTGGTGCGGTTTTAATACGCTCAGTTCAACCACGATTAGGAATTGGAACTATGATAAAAAATAGAAAAATAGATCTCATCTCAAATTTAGTAAATGGACCTGCAAAATTAACACAGGCAATGCAGATTACTAAAAAACAATATCATGTAGATCTAACAAAAGACTCAGGCTTGTTCATTATGGATGGTATAAAGCCAACAAAAATTCTAGCCAAGCCTAGAATTGGAATCACAGTAGGTGCTGATAAACTATGGAATTTTAGTTTTAAAATCTAATTTTGGTTCTTGTCTTCATTATCATCAATTGTCCATGGTGCAATCCTACCTAGAATTTTTTCCCAATCCAATCTAAGAACCAAAATAACTGTTACTGTCATAGCCGCAGCAAATATGATTATTCCTATGTAAACAGGTAACGGATCATCAATATTCTCAAGTACTGGTTCCAAAATTGATAACCCCATATAATGTGAAATTAGTACTAGAATGTAACACAAAACAAGTTTCCCTAATAATGTCGCAATAAAGAATTTTTTTGGGCTATATTTTGATAATCCCAATGGAATGTAAACAATGTCATCAGGAATTGGAGTTGCTGCCGCAACAAAAGCAGCTGTAGCACCATATCGCTTAACTAATTTTTGAAATGGCTTCATTCGTTTTTTAGTTTTTTCAGAAATGATTCTTCCTCCTCCATAACTTATGTAAAATATTATTTGCTTCGCTGCTGTAGCTGCAACCGCCCCAATTATGGCAAGGATGTGAATATCAAATTGTGTTCCCACCGCCATGGTAACCAGCAAAACAAAAGATGGAATCGGAACGAATGGCACTAGTGAGCCAAAAAAACTAACAATAGTTAAGCCTAGATAACCAACTTCAGGAGTAAAAGGAAAGAGTTCCCAAAGATCCACAAATCGATCAATAATTTACGCTATTTAACTATAAAAAATGAAATAGTAGTCATAAATGCGATCATAATTAAACTTAAAAAAATGGATCAGATTTTTTAATGATTGTCGCGTATTAACATTATTGTACTCTACATGCTCCCAATGTGGTAGACTGATCTCAAGACCTGAAACAAAATACTGTTCTGACGAATGCGAAAATAAAGAAAAATGATAAAAAAGCATATGATTTTAGAAAATTAATGAATGGTAAGGATCATCAACAAATTTGTGACACAGTTGCGAAAATAAGCCCTTACATAAGATTTGCAGGTGTTATAGGTAAAAATGGTGCTCTGTTAGCGAGCTATAGGAGAACGGATCTAAAACCGCTACTTAGCCCTAAAAATATGAATTACCAGTTTGCAAGTATTGCTATTAAAACTAATTTGGAGGAAACGTTTGACAATAGTCTTGGCCCTGTTGAATTTGTTTGGGAAGAAAGAAAAAAGGTACAGACAGTTGCGTTTGCAATAAAAAATAAGCGAGTGTGGATATCGATTGATAAAAAAGTTATTCGTTCAGAAGTAATTCGTATCATTGATGCCTGCTTGTCAATCGTCAAACATTATTCATAGAGCCAACATAAGACATAACCAGAATCTGTTTTGATTTTTTGTGGATCAGTTTTACATTTTTCCATTGCTTCTGGGCATCTATCAAAAAACCTGCATCCTGGTTTTGGGGAAACTAAATCAGGTGGTTTGCCAGGAATAAAGCTTAGTTTTTTTTCATTATGTAATGTAGGAATTGAATTTAACAGTCCCTGTGTGTATGGATGTTTAGGATTACGATAAATATCTGAAGATGATCCGAATTCAACCATTTTCCCTCCATACATTATACCTATTTTTTCTGCTACTTCTGACAATATAGATAGGTCATGTGAAATAAGCATGATAGACATTCCTTTCTTTTTTAGATCCTTTAGTAAATTGATAATTTGGGCCTGAATTAATACATCTAGTGCAGTTGTAGGTTCATCGGCTATAACAAATTTAGGTTTTAACAATAATGCCATTGCAATAATCACTCTCTGCTTCATACCGCCACTAAGCTCATGAGGATATTTTTTCAAAACTGATGGATCAAGTTTAACTGAACGTACAGCATCATCTATAATTTTATCTGAATTACCTTCAAAGTTGTGCTGCTTTAGGATTTCATGAAACTGTTGTCTTATTGTATAAACAGGATCCAGTGAATTCATAGCGCCTTGGAAAACCATAGAAATTTCTTTCCAGCGTATATCTTCATCAAATTTAGAATCAGACATATCCAATAACGATTGCCCATCGAAGTTGATCTTCCCAGAAATCAAATTCCCGCCCTGAATCATTCTAATAATAGATAGGCCCAAAGTACTCTTTCCACATGCACTTTCACCCGCAATTCCAATTGACTCATTTTTTTCTAATCTAAATTCAATATCTTCTAACGCGTGAACATCACCATGTGATGTTCTGTATTGAACAGAAAGATCAGATACATCCAATACTGGCATAAAAATAATAGCAGTTACTAGTCTTTATTTTTTCAAGAAAGGATATATTCGATGGATCATACATTTAGGATGATTTACGTGAAGTTTAATCGAACTCACAATATAGAGGATATTCATGCCGATATGAAAGATCAAGAAGTAGTTATTGGCGGTTGGATAGAAGATTTAAGAAAAATGGGTAAAATGACATTTCTTACTTTACGTGATAGCACTGGTATTACTCAAATCATACTAACCGATGAAGTGGCAAAATCAATTGATGGTGTTACCAGACAAAGTGTTGTTAAAGTTAATGGTAAAATTCAGGATACAAAAGCTAGAGATTTTGAGTGTGAGGTTAAAGCCAGTGAAATCAATTTGTTAGCAAAAGCTGTTTATCCCCTGCCAATTGATCCGCTTGGTAGGCTTGAAAGCCATATTGACAACAGGTTAAACACGAGAGCGCTAGATATGCGTAATCAAAAAACTGCTTCAATCTTCAAAATCAGACATCATGTTTTAGCATCGTTAAGAGAAACATTGTCAAAAAAGAAATTCATTGAAATCACTACACCTAAAATTATTGGCAGCGCAAGTGAAGGAGGTGCAAATTTATTCTCACTAGATTATTTTGGAAAACAAGCATACCTTGCACAAAGCCCACAACTCTATAAGGAACAAATGACAATTGGTCTAGAAAGAGTGTTTGAAATTGCATCGTTTTATAGAGCAGAAAAATCACATACAGGCAGACATTTAAGCGAATTTACTAGCGTTGACATCGAAGCTGCATTTATGGATTACACTGATGTAATGACTGTTTTAGAAGATCTTGTTCTTAATACTTTCAAATATGTTTCCGTAAACTGTAAAAAGGAACAAGAAATTATAGGAAACAAAATTACTGTTCCAAATGAGCCATTCAAAAAAATTACATATTCAGACGCTTTAGATGAACTAAATAGAAAAGATGCTAAACTGGAATTTGGAGACGATCTTTTAGATTCTCACTTGAGAATATTGGAAGAAAATCATCCCGAGTTTTATTTTCTAACAGACTGGCCAATCAAACTCAAACCATTTTACATAAGTGAAAAAGAAGACAATTCTGAAATTTCTGAGTCATTTGATTTACAATTTGGCTATCTTGAATTATCATCTGGTGGAACTAGATTGCATAACACAGAGAAGATCAAAATCAGATTGGCTGAACAAGATCTAGACCCTACAAAATTTTCGGAACACCTACAAGCCTTTGATTGGGGTATGCCGCCACATGCAGGTTGGGGATTAGGATTAGAAAGACTGCTAATGGTGATTCTAGGAATAGATAATGTAAGGGAAGTTGTTTTGTATCCAAGAGACCCAGAAAGATTAAAGCCTTGAGATAATTTCTTTAGTAAATTCCATTGTGGTTTTATCTCCACCGATATCTTTTGTTTTAATGTTGTTTTTTACTACATCGTACACAGCACTCTCTAATTTTTGCCCAACATCAATGCAATTTTGGTCAGTATGCTTATCACCAAGCCAGTCTAGCATCATTTTGATTGAAAGTGTGAATGATGTAGGATTTGCAATCTGTTTTCCTGCAATATCAAATGCTGCCCCATGTACTGGTTCAAATAAACCAAAATTATCTCCGATATTTGCAGCAGGTGCCATGCCTAATCCCCCTACAACTTGAGCTGATTCATCAGAGAGTATGTCACCAAACAAATTGGTTGTTACAATTACATCAAACAACTGAGGTTGACGAATTAAATTCATTGCGCATGCATCAACATACATCTCTTCAAATTTAACATCTGGAAAATTATTGGCAACTTTTGAGCATGTACGAGCAAATAACCCGTCAGTTTTTTTCATTACGTTTGATTTATGAACGCATGTAACTTTCTTCATTTTTCTTTGACTTGCAATTGTAAAAGCGTAATTAGCAATTCTTTTTGATGCTTTTTCAGAGATAATTCTCATTGCCACAGCTGCATCGCCAATATCAAATTCTTCGCCAGTATACAAATCCTCTGTATTTTCTCTAACAATTACTAAATCCACATCGTCACGTAAAGATGGCATGTTTGGATATGACTTAGCAGGTCTGATGTTTGCATAAAGATCTAACATACGTCTCAAATACACTATTACATCTTTTGCGCTTTCGCCTACTGGTGCTTTCAAACATGCATCAGAATTTTTAATTGTTTTAAATGCCTCATCAGATAATGCCTTGCCGGTATTTTTTAATACGGTATCCCCTGCGTCAATCTTTTTTATTTCAAACTTAATTCCCAAATTATCGTTAATTGTTTGTAATATACTAATCGCAGACATGGAAATTTCTGGGCCTATTCCATCACCAGTAATTAATGAAATTTCATATTTTTGACTCATTTTATTAATCAATAATTATGTCTTTTTTTGTTTAAGTAATTTTTTAATCATAAGTCTGTTCATTCCATCAATAACAGCCTGTACGCTTGTAATAACAATGTCTTCGCCGATAGATTTTGAAGAAACGCTGTTTCCCATAGCATCTTCCACTTTTACAGTTACTTCACATAAAGCACTAGAACCACCAGATATGGACGCTAAATTATAATCCTTAATTCTTATCTCCGAGATTTTATCCGTAATTTTTTGAATTGCGTTAAGGGATGCATCAACTGGTCCAACACCATAATCCGTTGCTGTATGCTCATTGCCATCAATGTTTAATTTTATAAATGCATATGGCATATTTCCAATTCCGGTGGAAACTGAAAACCCAGTTAACTGTACTAGGCGCTTCATTTTAGAGTCACCCATCACTTCGTTAGCAATTGATAGCAATTCAACATCAGTAACACGTTTTCCTTGATCCCCAATTGCTTTTACCATCTCAAGAATTTTTTTTAACTGATTCTTATCAGGTTGTACTCCATAGTCATCAAGCATGGCATAAATTCCATGAGCACCCGCATGCTTGCCTACTTGTAACCATCTATTACGACCAACAATTTCAGGGCTAATTGGTTCGTAGGTAAGCGGGTTGCTTAAAACTCCATGAGTGTGTATACCTGATTCATGGCCAAATGCATTTTCGCCTATGATTGCCTTATTAGGTTGAACTGGCATTCCAGCCAATTTTGAAACATATTTTGATGTTTCATAAAGAAGTTCGGTCTTAATACCAGTCTCCCAGGACTGATCAAATTTCAAGCATTGTAATGCCATAACAAGTTCCTCAAGAGATGCATTTCCTGCACGTTCACCAATACCATTTATTGTAACATGTGCACACTGTGCACCTGCTTGTATTCCAGATATAGCATTAGCAACAGCAAGCCCAAAATCATTATGACAGTGCATGCTAATGGGTAATTTGGTTGCTTCAATCGCATCCTTTGTAATTTCAGCAATGTACTGTGGTGTAGAATATCCAACAGTATCAGGTATGTCGATTCTATCAGCGCCAGCCTTTGTAACTGCAGTAAATATTTTTTTTAAGAAACCACGATCTGTACGCGTTGCATCTTCAGCTGAGAATTCTACTTGCAAGCCTCGTGATTTTGCATATTCAACTGATTCTACGGCTTTCGCAAGAGCTTGATCCTGTGAAAGATGTAATTTATACTGAAGGTGAATATCTGATGTTGCGATAAACGTATGAACGTACTTTAAACCACAGTCAACCACCGCATCAATATCCTGTTGATTTGTTCTAGCAAGACCACATAATTCAGCAGATAGATTTGCCTGCGTGATCATTTTAATAGCTTTTTGTTCACCTTCAGAGATAACAGGGAATCCTGTCTCTATAGCATCAACACCTAACTCGTCTAATTTTTTTGCAATGTTTAACTTATTTTCAGGTGATAATGCAACACCGGGTGATTGTTCACCATCCCTTAATGTAGTATCAAAAATTCTAACTCTCATTTTTAACTACCTTGTAATGCTGTTACCCCAGTTCTAGCAGAATCTAAAATGCCAAATGGTTTTATCAATTCTTCAAACGCGCTTATTTGATCAGGTGTGGATGTTAACTCAATTATTATCAAATCATTCTGTTCATCATGAATTTTTGCTCCGTATGTATTTGCCAACTTGTTAATCTCTGTACTATCTGATGTTTTACTTAACTTAATCTTAAACAACACCAATTCTTTATACACACTCTTTTTCTCATCTAATATTTTGACTTCTATTGTATCAATCATTTTATCAAGTTGTTTAACAATCTGAGCAATTTGTTTTTCATCACCAACAGTTGTTATAGTCATCTTTGCAAATGAAGGGTCTTCCATTACACCAACCGTTAAGCTATCAATGTTGAAATTTCTAGCTCTAAACAAATTACTAACCTTAAACAAGATTCCTGGTCTGTTTTCAACTCTGATTGACAATATGGCCCACATAATACTCACTATGATGGTAAGATCATTTCCTTTAATGAAGTCCCAGGTGCAACAAATGGTAGAACGTCCTCCTCTGGATCTATCGGTATATCAATCACAGTTGTTACGTCACTGCTAAGACCAGTCTTGATAGCTTTTTCTAACTCATCTAGTGACTGGGCTCTTATACCCTGTGCACCGTATGATTCTGCTAATTTAACGTAATCTGGACAATTCTTTAGATCAATTCCAATCATGCGTTTTTCATAGAATGTTCGTTGCCATTGCGCAACCATACCTAACGAAAAGTTGTTTACAAGAAAAACAATTACTGGGATATTATCTAATACTGATGTCGCAAGTGAGTTTTCCGTCATGTTAAAACTGCCTTCGCCAGCTATGTCCAAAACTGGTACATCTGGACGTGCTACCTTAGCACCAATCGATGCTGGGAAACCCCAT
>JAYGCB010000073.1:0-1776 GCA_046583565.1 Candidatus Nitrosopelagicus sp.
AAGAGATGGCCAAAAGCTATCCGGACATAACCGTCGATCAGTACCATATCGATATATTTACTGCTAACTTTGTACGCATGCCGGAGTATTATGACGTAGTTGTTGCTAGTAATTTGTTTGGTGATATACCGTCAGATTTAGGTCCGGCGTGTACTGGAACCATCGTGATTGCTCCATCGGCAAACATTAATCCGACACAAGAATTCCCGTCTATGTTCGAACCGGTTCATGGTTCTGCTCCTGATATTTACGGACAGAAAATTTCGAACCCGATCGGAGCAATTTGGGCAGGGGCAATGATGTTCCAGCATCTTGGCTACACCGACGCGCATGACATGATTGTGAATGCTATTGAAACTGTTCTTCGTAGTGGTATGGAACTGACACCTGATATGGGCGGGAAAGGAAAAACGGAAGATCTTGGAAAAACAATTGCGGCTGCGATTTGATATTTTGGTGACCCAAATGAGACAGTATCTAAAGTAGTGTTCTGCAAGAATGAGGGGGTATTACTTGGATGGGTTGTCTGACTATGAAGAATTAGTGTGGGTTACTCACTGGAGATGATGTGACTGACCTTGTGATGAATGTTTGTGTTTGAGTAAATCAATCAAATTCATTTATTTTGCTTAAACAAATCCACAAAATCGTTTCCTGTATCTAAAACAAATCCACCAACATCAACCGTTTTTGAATACAATAGATTTTTCGAATTTCTTACTGTGCTTTCCTCACAACGACCCTGTTTTTCTATCCAGTGGACTGTTTTGCCCACTCCTACTACTGATGCCGCGACAACAGTCCAGCCAACAGATACTACTGCAATCATTTTGATACAGTCTTCACCTTTACTACACTCAACAACTCCTTTTACAAAATCTCCACATCGAACATCACAATTATTTTGTTTCCCTAACTCATGTACTTCCAAAGTCCAACTTTTTGTAACTAACTTACATTTTTCATTTGAAACATTTTCTGTCTTGGGAAGAACTAAACAACTCCCAATTGTGAAAGAGATAAGTGTAAATAGAAAAAAGTTAGAGAATTTCATATGGAATTTCAGTCACTGATTACCAAATGAAACAACTTACCCCAATCAACCTCAATTTTCAAGATATGAGAGGTTGTTTGGAGTGAGGTTTGTCTGACTGTGAAGAATTAGTGGGGGGATTCACATGGACTTAATATGAAACATTCATAGATTGATTATATTCCAACAAGAGAATCGCTATTTATGCTTTTGATGAAAATTCTGAAGAATGTAAATATTTTTTAGTAGTAATTAAATAAATAAATAATTCTGCTTGACTACTTTGCAAGTATGGATTAACACTGAACTATTCCAATATTCGTGACCGTGACAAAATTGATCAACATCCTAAGATAGTTGTCTTAAAGTTTTCAATCTGGGAGATCATTTTATTTTCGATAATCCATGCACAAAAATTGGAACACGATCATTGCAATAACTTTTATCTGCATGAGATTGTAATGGTTCAGTCGGTTATGAAAGATCAGAAGCTTTAGCTAAGCTGGGGACTACTTTCTAAACAATCAATAATCTCTAATGAGAAAGGTTACTATGTCGAAAATAGTTAACACAAAAACACGTCGCGAATTCATCAAAACTGTAGCTGCAGGAACGGTTGTAGTTGCAGCAGGAAATTTGAGTTTTCCATACATTGTGAAAGCAGCCAAATCTGTGAAGATCGGGGTCGTGCATCCTGTAACAGGCTGGGCACAGTACTCAGGTAGCCAGTGCCGCTTTGGCGC
>JAYGCB010000083.1:0-4045 GCA_046583565.1 Candidatus Nitrosopelagicus sp.
CTTGGCATAAAATGCAGCTTTAGCAGCTATTCCACTGTGAGGACCTAGTGTGCTTTTTGTTTCATTTCTATTGAGCGTACCATCAGGCTTGTAGCTTACATTTCCTTCAGAAAAATCGGGCTCTAATTTGACAATTACGGCCAGATTTAGAGATTCCATGATCAGTCCATCTCTGTGTAATGAATTTAAGTGTACGTCAAAATCCTACCAACATAAAAATCACGATAATTTTTTTTCATCAAACCGCGTATAACAACTTTGATTTAATAAAATTCTAGTAAATGTATGTTTAACAAATCTAGCTTGATGGCTCAATGATTTATAAGACGATTTACAAGTTTGACATCTAATGGCTAAAGTCTTTGATGTGCCGGCTGATATTTTTATTAGCAGACTCACTCAAATTTTGAAAAATGAAGACATTTCTGTTCCAGATTGGGCATCATTTGTTAAGACTGGCTCCCATGCAGAAAAACCCCCACAAAATTCAGAATGGTGGCATGTAAGATGTGCTTCAATCCTAAGGAAGATTTACCTTCACAGCCCAGCCTCCATTAAGGAATTACGTTCTATGTATGGTGGTGGTAAGCCAGTTGGATACGGTACCGCGCATCATAGGTATGCTAGTGGAGCAATTATAAGAAATGCAGTTCATGTTCTCGAAAAACTAGGCTATATTGAAAAAGTTGAGAAAAAGGGTCGTGTGTTAACAAAACAAGGCACAAAAAAACTAGATGGATTAGCCACTGTAATACTAAAAGAAAAGATCACAGAAGAACCACGTTTGAGTATTTACAGATAGTGATGTCATGAGCTATCCTAACTCGGATGACGAAAATAATATTTCTCAAGAAAAAAATTCTGAACTAAAAGCACAAAAAGAAATGATGCTAAAACAGATCTTGTCACCAGATGCTAGACTAAGGCTAAATAACATAAGAATGGTAAAACCTGATTTGGCTGGTCTAGTAGAAAACTATCTTCTAAACTTATCTGGTCAAGGAAAAATCACCGGCCAAATATCTGATGATCAACTAAAACAAATATTGTTATCTGCCCAACAACCTAAGCGTGATTTTAAGATCAATAGGGTATGATCTCAAGAAAATATAATTAAGGGGAGAAAGGCGAAAGTATCCATGAAGGCTCTTGTTTATGAGGAATACTGCAAAAAAACTGCAGAGGGAGCTCCTGATGACGATTATAAGAAAATTTTACAGGTTAAAGAAATTGATGACCCTAAACCAAAGCCTGATGAGGTAGTCTTCAAAGTCAAAGCTGCAGCCTTAAACTATAATGATCTTTGGGGTATGCGTGGGGAACCTGTGCCAGTACCATTACCACATGTATCCGGTTCTGATGCTGCAGGTGATGTAATTGCTGTAGGCGATGAAGTATTAAACATAAAAGTTGGCGATAGAGTTGTCTCACATTCTAACATGTCTTGCAGGGTTTGTGAAGCATGCACTGACGGAAGGGAATATGATTGCGCTAAAAGAACAATTTGGGGTTTTCAAACTGGTCCTAACTGGGGTGCTTTTTCAGAGATTACACATCTACCAGAGGTAAATATTGCAAAAATTCCAGATAGCGTAAGTTATGATGAAGCCGCTGCTGCATCTATGACATTACTAACTTCTTGGCATATGCTAGTTGGCAGGGCAAAGATTCGACCAGGACAAACTGTTCTCATTATGGGCGGTGGTTCTGGTGTTGGAAGTTTTGGTATACAGATAGCAAAATTATACAATTGTAAGGTAATTGCAACAGCTAGTCCTGACAAACTTGACAAGTGTAAAGAACTTGGTGCTGACTATGCAGTTGACCATAGAAAAGACGATTGGCACAAGGAGGTTAGAGCATTCACTAAAGAAATTGCCAAACAAACAGGAGTGGCTCCTGGAATTGATATTTCATTTGACCATATTGGTCAGACCCATTGGAATAAGCAATTAACCTTATTGAAGTATGGAGCAACGCTAGTTTCCTGCGGTGCAACTACAGGTTATGATGCAAAGACTGACCTAAGACACATCTTCTTCAAGGGCACTAACATCTTGGGCTCTACACAGGGAACAAAAGCTGAATTGGAACAAGGCTTGTACTGGATGGGTCAGGGAAAAATAAAAGCCACAATTGACTCAACTTGGTCGTTTGAGCAGGCACATGAAGCTCATACAAAAATGCTGACTGGTAAAGGCTTGTTTGGCAAAATCTTAATGAAGCCAGAAGGCGCCTAATCATTAAATGCCAAACTTATTTCGAAGCTTAGTTTTCGTACCTGGTAATAATCCAAGGTTTTTGGAAAAGGCGAAATCACTTCCAGCTGACATTGTTTGTTTTGATCTTGAGGATTCAGTGCCAGACAAAGAGAAGAAAAAAGCTAGAACATTGATAAAAAACACACTAAAACAGAGAAATGAATATTCTCCAGATGTTTTTGTTAGAACAAACTCACCTGAATCAGGCAAGATTGAAGCAGATCTCAAAGAGATAGTGCAGAAAGGAATTGATGGAGTTGTAATTCCAAAGGTAAACTCTGCAAAAGAACTCAAAAAAATTGAAAAAACAATCTCATCTCTAGAGAAAAAAAGAAAAATTAAAGGAATTCGTTTGATGCCATCAATAGAATCTGCACTTGGTGTTGTGAATTGTTACGAAATAGCCTCATCTAGCAAGCGCATTGACGCTCTGGTTTTTGGCATATTTGATTTATTGAATGATATGGGAATAGAATATACCAAGGGAAACCCACGTGGTGCAAAATATTCTAGATATAAGGTTCCGGTGGCAGCGACTGCCGCAGGTGTTGTTGCTATTGATGGGATATGGCAAGACTTGAAAGATGATAGTGGTTTTACTAAAGACTGCCAAGTTGGTAGAAGTTTAGGCTATACTGGAAAAAGTATTATTCATCCCGATCAAATACAAACAGTTCATAAAATTTTTCATCCTAGCAAACTAGAAATTGTGTGGGCAAAAAAAGTTTGCAGTGTCTATGAAAAATCAACAAAGAAAGGGAAAGGTGCAACCGTTGTTGATGGCAAAATGATAGATGAAGTTCACTATAAGCGTGCAAAGGCACTTTTAGAAATTTGAATACTTGATGAAGATTTTCGTATCCCTCATGCGATTTTATTTATAACTCCTCTTTCCTTCATAAAATCATGTTTACAGGCATAATTGTTGGAACTGGCAAAGTCACAAAACTTGATCAAAAAACAAAGAATAGAAGTGCTATACGGATGACTGTTAACCTAGGAAAGTATGCAAAAGGTTTGAAGATTGGTCAAAGCGTTGCTATAAACGGAGTTTGCCTTAGCGCCACAAAAATTTCAAAGAACAAATGTGTCTTTGAAATGATTGACGAAACAACAAAGAAGACTGATTTGGGAAATGTGAAGGCAGGAAGTACTGTCAACGTAGAACGAAGTTTGAAAGTTGGTGATAGGCTAGAAGGCCACTTTGTGTTAGGACACATTGATGGAGTTGCAACAATAACAAAGATTGAAAAAAAAACCAAAGGAAGTAAAGTTTTGGTTTAAGATTACAAAAAAACTAACAAGGTATGTTGTCAAAAAGGGTTCAATTGCACTTGATGGAATTAGTTTAACAGTGGTTGATACAAAAAAAGATCTTGCATCTGTTTGTTTGATACCACATACAATCAAAGTTACTAACTTTAAATCAAAAAAGGTTGGAGACAAACTCAATATTGAGACAGACATTTTAGGCAAATACATTAAAAACCAAGGCTAATCTATTACCATAAAATTAGTAATTACCATATTTTTAGTAAGTTTTATAATATCTTAAAATTAATTTTCAATAATGACATTTGATACAGCAATTGCTTCTCTAAAACAAGGCGAGTTTGTTATGATTTATGATTCAGACGGACGAGAAAGTGAAGTTGATTTGATGGTTGCAGCTGAATTTTGTACACCGGAACACGTGGCAAGGATGCGACAACATGCAGGTGGTTTGCTTTGTCTGGCAATTTCAAATGATTTAGCAAAAAAATTAGATCTAGAATACATGCACA
>JAYGCB010000086.1:0-4762 GCA_046583565.1 Candidatus Nitrosopelagicus sp.
AATTCCCGGTGCTCCCGCCTTGGTTCTAATTTCAAACCCGCCATAATATGATCCCAAAACATCGCCCAAACCAGTCTGACATTTTATTTCAGCCAAATGGGCAATCTGTGCAACTTTAGTTTTTGAAAATCCAGCGTTTAGCGCCTGGTTTAATGCAAATGCTAGCGACAATGCAACAGCTGCACTGCAGCCAAGACCATAGCCAACTGGAATGTCTATTTCATGAGTTACATCAACAAAGCAATCATCATTACCGGCAAGAAACTCATTTAGTACATATTCAGAAACGCGCACATCACCAGTCGTGAATCCTTTTATTTGGATATGAAATTTAGCAACGCTGTTAGAGTTTCTAGAGACGATAACAGTAGTCCTTACACCCTTTTTGATTGAAAATCCTGCACCTAACGATCCTACGCAATTGGGATCCTTTTGATCAAGCTCAGCTTTGAAAAAACCTGTAATGTGAGCTGGACAAAATGCTCTAGCCTTCATGGATTAATTTAAATTCTTATAAAAATATAAAAATATGGCTTATACTAATTAAACTAGTTTAAATTGTCTAAATTTACCAGACGCCTGCAAAAGATTGGTAGCAGCATTTTAGTTTCGTTGCCAAAACAGTGGGTGGATGCACACGGTCTAGGCAAAGGTGTGCAGGTTCAGATTGAAACAACACAAAATAGTCTCTTAATTACTGCAGACGAGGGCAAGAAGCAATCAAAGGAAATTGAAATATTATATCCATTATCAAGTGAGGAAAATTTAGCTGCCAATATTACCGGTGCATATCTGTTGGGCTATGACATCATTACGATCAAGGGCAAATCTACAATTTCTGTAAAAGATAGGGAAGTCATACGTGAATCGATAAGAAGGTTGGTTGGCATGGAAATCATGGACGAGGATGCCTCAAATATTAACGGTCAGTTTCTGCTTGACGAGACATCGCTTAATCCAGAAAAAATATTGAAAAGAATGAGCTCAATAGCGCTTGGCATGTTTAACGAAACTCTATTGGCTCTGGCAACTGGCGACAAAACAAACCTCCAAACCATTCCAAACCGTGATGACGAAATTAACAGACAATATTTTCTCCTTGTGCGCTTCATTAGGAGCACGATGGTGGATAGAAGACTTGCAGGAATTTTTAATCTGGAAAACATAGACATACTGGACTACAGAGTTGCCGGAAATATTCTTGAGACGGCTGGTGACACAATCGTGGAGCTGGCAAAATCCATATCTGAAACTACACTATCCAATTCCGATAAAAAGAAGATCCATGATGTTGGAAAGGACATTGAAATAATTCAAAAAAAGTCAATCGACGCTTTTATTACAAATAACCGATCACTCGCAATTGAAGCTATAAAGTTACACGTACAATATCAAAACAAAATTTCCAAGCTCAGATCATCATTGGAGCATAAAAAACAGATACCACTAGCATTTCTGGATCTGGTTTACATGTTTGAAAAAATTGCACAGTCTTGGTCAGACATATCTGATCTAGTACAGCCAACCTACAAAAAATAGATCACAACATCTTCTTTTTTGCTGCGTAAATCATTACGGCACAAATTGTTTTTGAATCAATTATTTTTCCAGCCTTGATCATCTTTAGTAATTTTGACAACTCCATTTTTTTTACTGTTATGAATTCATCAGTGTCTAGTTTTTTCTTAACCTGTGTAAGGTCAGATGCGACAAAACAGTGAATTGCCTCCGTGTTATAGCCAAGAGACGGATAATACGTGACTAGGTGTGTCATTCTTTTGGCCTTGTAGCCTGTTTCTTCCTGAATTTCACGAAGCGCGCATGCCTTTGGAGATTCTCCCTTTTCAAGAGTTCCTGCGGGAATTTCTAGGACATATCCATGTGGGTAGCGATGTTGCCTAACTAGAATTATTCTGCCTTTTTCATCAAAGGCTAACATTGCCGCGGCACCAGGATGTTTGATAATTTCCCGCTTAACTTTTCGTCCTTCGATTGTAAGATCAAAAACATCAACTTTAATTATCTTTCCATCATAGACTCTTTTTTTCTTCATTGTTAATCAGCTATTAAATTATGTATTAATTTGTTTGATAGTTTACATGAAGTTTTTTGGTACTTAATGCACTTTTGATCGAGTTGCCAATCCAGTTTGTTGGCATCATTATCTTCTTCGGGAAAAAGATTTCCGAAAAGGCAACACCATCAATCTCCTTAATCTTATGGTGCATTGTGTCAGCGTTATAGATATTATCACTATACATAAATAAAACCAATAATTCCTTGGCAGTAAAAGGGACCTGCCAGAAATAGTCTCCAAAACTGGTTGCTATCTCTTTTTTTATTTTTTTAATATTGGTTTGCACCATTGCAAGAAGCGCAAATGCAATGAACTTTTCCAATTTCTTTGGGTCATAAATTATGGTAAATTGAATAGCTGGGTTTGCCTCAAACCTTTCAATGGCTCTTGTAACAGTTTTTGTCGATAGCTTTGTAGATTTGGCAATGGAATCAATTTTTTCTTTCGGGTTTTTCAGCAACTGTTCAAGAATCTTAAAGTCAGTTTTAGTTAGATCTGCCTTAAATTCAGATTCTTCTGCATCCAAAGTTAGTACGATCCTAGCATTGCTAATGAGATTCTTCACCAGCTCAGCCTTTTGCTCCATGTCTTTTTCTACTACAATCGCACAGGCTGTTATGTCACCAAGACATGATACAACAAAAAATGGCTCTCCAACAAGTTTCAGTTTTTTTATTATGCCAGCTTCATCGTAGCTTGGTACGATCAAGTATATTACACCATATCCCAAACATGGCGGTTCCACTTTCATGGTAAAGTTTTGAATAACTCCTGACCTTACCATTTTGATTATTCGTGATTTTACCGAAACACCCGACAAACCAACCTTTTTTCCAATTTGCCTGTCAGGCGTCCTACAGTCAATAGTTAAAATTCCGAGAATTTTCATATCATAATTGTCTAATTTGTTAAGTTTCAATGCTAGTATATTTTGAATAGTGCTTATTATAGTTAATTATGTCCTATATGTTAGTACTATGATGCAGATCCTTTATATTTTGTACAATTAAATTTTGTACATGGATTATCGGCTGAATATAGCAAAAAGGATGCTTGTAAACAAAAAGGGAAGTCTCATTGGGGCTGTATTGGCAGTTTCCATAGGAATTTTAGTAATTAATGTTAATTTTGTAATTTTTCAGGGAATCTATGATGCTATCATTCGTGATATGACAGATTACCGTTTTGGGGACATCTATGTTTATGATGAAAAAAGCTCTACGATTGAAAAATCAGATGTTGTTTTAATAAATTGGTTTGAACGGATCCCAAATGTTGAGGCAGCAACGCCGAGGCTTGAAGCCTCGGCCACTGCCGAGGCTAGAATTTATGGGCAGTTACATGAACGCTTTAATGTACCAATTCTTGGAGTTGACCCCATTTCTGACATTAGGGCATCCAAAATCCATACCACTGTTGGCGAGGGGCAATATGTTTACTCCCGTAACTCAATTGTAGTTGGAGAATCAGTTGCAAATGATCTTGGGGGTTGCTCACAAGGCGGATCTTCCATTTCAGGCGGGACTGACCCTACAGTAACAGGAGGTATAGGTCAGGACAAGTGTCAGGGAATCCGAGTTGGCGATAGCGTAAAACTTACAGTAGTGGATCAATGGGGCATTGAGCAAAAGAAGAGGTTTGTTGTAACCGGTATTTCTGGAACTTCAGGCGGACAGGGATTTGACAGGAGTGTCATAATCCACATCGATACTTTGCGTGACATGTTAGACAGGTCAGGCGAATCAAAATCAATTTTGGTTCGTTTAAAGGAGCCAAAAAGTGTTACCGATGCAGTAGAAATTAAAAACCAATTTTTACAGGCATTTCCAAACGACAATCTGAAAGCTGAAACCATTGAGGAATCTGCCGAATCCACTCTTTCAGGATTTAGATCGGGAATTGCAATGATTAATTTAATTGGCTATTTCGGAATGGGGTCATCCGCATTTGCCATCCTTACCATACAAATGATGCTGGTAAACAGCAAAACAAAAGAGATTGGCATTATGCGAGCCATTGGTGCCAGGCGCAAAGACATTTTGATTCTGTTCATCATGCAGGGAATGATTATTGGTACAATGGGTGCGGCTGCAGGTACTGCATTGGGACTGGGTTATACTACCTATGCCAAAATAACAAATATGGAGTTTCAGGGCAGTTTGGCGCTAGAGGTTAATTATAACTGGCAAAAAATTGCCGAGACAGCCTTTCTGGCATTTATTCTAGCCGTGATTGCGTCAATATATCCCTCGTATCGTGCTACAAAAAAGCAACCTGTGGAGGCGATGAGATCTGTCTGATGTTGCATTAAAAGTTGAAAATCTGACCAAGATCTATGGTGAGGCGGATACTCAAGTTTTGGCTCTTGATAACGTCTCATTTTCCGTAAAAAAGGGCGAATTTGTATTGGTTATAGGAAGCTCTGGTTCCGGAAAATCTACCCTACTCAATATGATTGGATTGCTTGATCACCCAACTCAAGGCAAAGTTATGATAGATGGATTTGATACTTCTAATCTTACTGATAACGAGGTCTCTGAATTCAGAAATGAAAAGCTAGGCTTTGTTTTTCAGTCTGCCAATCTTTTGGCAGACCTTACTGTTTTAGAGAACGTTTTGCTTCCCAGCCAAATCCAGTTTGATTCTTCAAACATTCTTGACAAGGCAAAAATGATTCTAGAACAA